>JAQUGJ010000041.1:0-8401 GCA_028684255.1 Bacilli bacterium
AAAAGATTGAAAAATAATCGCTTGAAGATTCACCATTTTTATAAAACCATTTTATATTTTCATTAACTTCACAAAAATATTCAAACATTCTTTCACTTTTTGATTTAACTGTACTATTAGGATAATTATCATAAATTGATTTGTTATAAATTTTGGTGTCTTTCATATCTGGATCATATTTAATATAATCCATTTCTGGTGCTTTCCAATCAATTTCTTTTACTTCTTCTAGGTTCATAGCTATCTGTCTTGCTTTTTGTGAAACAGCTTCTTGAAAATTATGTTTTATAATATTTTCATTATTTATTACAAAAGCATAAAATTCTTGAAATTATAACCATTTGCTTCTAATATTGTTTTATTATTTTTTTTATGAGTAGTTAATTTGTACTTATCAATATAATACTGATGTAGGATATTAAAAGTTTGTCTTTCATCAAAACCATCAAAATCACTATCAAACATCACTTTTTTTAAACTGAAGTTTTTATACTCATTTTTCAAAAAAATTACCTTCCTATCATATGCGTTACGACCAAGTTCCTGCATAACTGTTTGTTTATATTTTTCATCAAATGTATATAAATAACAATTATCTAAAAGAATATTATCATAATGTCTTGCTTGTGGCATTCTTCTACTTCTTCCAATAGTTTGTGTTTCAAAATCTTTCTTTAGTTATGATTGGTTCCAATCCTTACACATACTCTCATTTTGGCTCTTTACGCGAATATTATTTCAGACTCAACTTGCTTAATCGAATATATTATGTGAAGGTTGGTTAACACTTTTTGTGACGAGTACTTTAACTCTAAAAGACCTACGTTAACCAATCACTTCAATCATAATAAAAAGAAGTGTAATTTTCAATTACTTTCAGTAATTTACTTATTACACTTTCATAGTACCAAAAAGACCAACTATTGTAATTGGTCAATCTTTATCTTTTTCTTTCGTTTCTTCATAATTTTAATTATTAGTATAGATAATAATATATATCCTACTGGGACAATGATATGATATATGATTGCAAACTCACTCATCTTATTAAGATCTACTAACATAGATGGTTTATTTATATAAGGACAAATTGGTAAATAAGTTATACTCTCTGCTCGTGTTTCTCCTTTATCTAAATCAGCCCAAGACTCATCACTATTATACATAACATAGCCCTTATATTCTTTGCCGTTAACATTAAAATAGTAGCCTTTTGAAATGGTGCGGGAACGGTTTTCTCCCGCATTCGTATTATCAAGTCTGCTGTCATAGCTGTCTATTGTGCCCATTACAGTATCGCCTCAAAGCCCAAGCGCCAGCGTAGAAAGGCTGTTGTATGCGGCAAAGAGCAAAACGGCGCAAATCAGGATGCGTATAACTATTGGGATTTTATCGTTTTTTTTAGCCAATGTAAAACACATCCTTCGTTATTTTTTCTCCAGAATATATACGCTGAGATTTCTTTGACCACCCTCTGTTTCACTCAGGAATGTGTATTTGGCTCTGTGTCCCACTGATATGATTTCAACGGTGTGAGTAACAGTCGTAGTGCCGTTTTGGTAAGTGATTTCATAGCGTGTATCACTGAATTTTTCCAGAACATATTCAGTCAGATAAGGGTCGCTGTAACTTTTCAGAGTCAAGCTTGGTCCGTTGTAATGTAACCATACCTCGGCAGAGGGCTTTTCCCAAGGTTCGTAGTCCTCTTTTTTATCTATTTGCATCATGCCTTCTCCCGGAATAAACAATTCAGCTCGGATCATATAAGATGAATAATTACCACTAATGGATTCTAACATATTTGAATTATCTACTTTTGTATTTGCCTTTACTACTAATTTATATAAAGGTTCTCCATGAAGTTTGCCAGAATATGAACCTCCTAGCGAAAAGTTTACTATCACGTCGGCTTTTTTCTTTGCAAGTAAATCTGCACTACTCTTATAAAGCCATATTTTCCCAATGCTAAGTTCACTTTCATAATCAGATTCTTGAATATATAATACACATTCTCCATTACTATTAAACGTTTTATAAGTGTTTTTTAAATCTGGGAAACTATCACTAGGATATCCAAACACAGCACTCCAGCCGGCAAAAGCTTTTGAACCATCTGTTGCCTTAACTTTTATTTCATACCACGGATTATCTTTTTCTACTGGTTTAACGGGTGGTTTATTATTTGTTTTATCATCATCTTTTGACTTTTCATCTTCTTGTGGTTCTTCAGTTTCTTCTTTAACCTTTCTTGGTTCTAAATTAACTGTTTGCTGTGAATCCGAAAAGGGTTTTAATGTAACTGTTAATGTTTTTTTTCCATTTTCTATATCACTACCATTTTTATATAAATCTATTTTCATCGGTATTCCCGCAGTTAGATGCCCTAATAAGGTAAATGTTATTTTCCCAGCCCCCGATTCATCCAATTTAACTGTCCAGTTTCTTGACTCAACCGTATTTGAAAGTGGTGAAAATCTTGCATAATATCCTGCCCAAGTTGAACTTTTATCAGACTTTAAGTTCTCACGAATATTTACAGCATATTTTTGATTATAAGAATCAACAACTTTCTTATATTCTTTTTCTCTTTCTATAAAACTATCAAGATACATATTGCGACTCATTAATCTAAATATTGATTGAAGTGATGACAACAAATTTTTTTTATGAATATTTGATATATTTTCACGATGTTTTTGCTCTGGCCATGGATATTTTGCTAATGATCCATTTTTATCATAAGCTTCAATCCAAGACTCATAATCAGTTGCCGACACTTCCCAATATTCGTTAACATATCTATCAACCTCTTTTTTCATTAACTCTAATACGGTTTCAGGTTTACTTTTATTATCTTTATATATTTTATCAAATATTTTTACCCAGTCCTTAGTATCTCTTTTTTTTCCTTTTCTTTTGTAATATTCATCATACATATTTTTGGTACTCTTATATTTATTTGATACAGCAAAAGTGCTAACGTCAGTAAGTGCAAAATCAATTACTCCAACTCCAATATAAGCTAGTTGAATTGATGGTGTTGCCACATTTGTTGCAATGCTTAAAGCAGTTTTCATTATACTTATTGCAGTTTCTTTGCTTTCTAATCCATTTGTATAAGCATCGTATGCAAATTGAGCGCAAGCAGTTGCAACTCCAAGATTTGAAATAGCACCATTAAATTTTTTAGTAACATAAGAATCATAAGCATCACCTAATGTTATAAAATTAGGAATTGAAGTTACAGAGAACATTGTAAAATCACCAAACGATTCTAAAGTTGCTGACGCTACACTTTCTTGCCATGATTCTTCTTGTTTACCATATATATTTAGTATTTTTTCGGCTTTTTCTGTTGACATGTAAGCAGCATACACATTAATTTCACTTATATATGCATTCCTTTTATTAGGATTTGTTACTTTAAATACACCGTAAGTAGATAGATGATTAGTAATAATTTTTACTATATTATTTTTTGTATCAACTGTATAAACAACATCTTCCCATTGCTTTGTTTCCTCATTGTAATATTTACCAGCAATAGCATGAATTTCTTCATCTTCTTTTAGTCCTTTATCACTATACGAAATTGAAATTTCTATTGCACTCTCGGGTTGACCAGAAGAAAGTTTAAAATCATATGCATAAATTTTAACATCTTCAATTTCATCTGGCTGTACTTCTTTAATAGTAACTTTTTCATTTTCTTCTAATTCGTATCCAAAATCAATTGTTGGTTCTTCAAGTTTGGGCTCATAAAAACACAAAAACGCAATTATCCCTCCAACAATTATTGTCAACAGAAGAACTATCAAAAATGTTTTTTTATTCATTTTTTTAATCAATCTCATATCAATCAACTCCCTTAAAGTTACAAGATTTATATATTCAATAAAATTGTATCACAGAAAGTAATAATTTAGTATATTCAGCCATCATTTGCTATGTGACATTTAATAATGTCATATTCTTGCCATTTTTTTACTTAAATGATAAAATATTATTGGTGATGAAAAATGTTTAAAGACAAGTTATCCTTTTTAATGGTTATTACAAACTCTACTAATAATGATTTAGCTATCTCAATACCTTTATCTGAATCTTGTATTAGTAGATGGCGAAGCGGAAAAAGAAGACCACCCAAAAATGCATCATATATTCCTAATATAATTGATTATTTTTACGAAATAATAGTAGCTGATAAGTTAGAATATAAATTTAATGATATAGATATTTTCAACAATACCGACAACTTTAAAGAATCCTTAGAAAAATGGTTATTTGATAAAAATATCGTGTTCGGCTCTGATGGTATAGTAAATTATTCAATCAATTCTATTTACTACTATGGTGATGCGGGAAAAAGAGAAGCAGTTATTAGATTTTTGACTAACGCTAAAAACAAATCAAATCAAGTTCTTTTACTATATAGCGATGAATCTATAAGTTGGATGTTAGAAGAAAAGTTCGTAAATGTTTGGAGCAAATTATTAATTGAAGTTTTAAAGAATCGTAATAAAATTAAAATAATTCATACTATTGCTCGAGAATATAATGAAATGTTTGAAGCAGTTTCAAAGTGGTTACCATTATATTTAACAGGAAAAATCGAACCATATTATTATTCTAAATTAAGAGATGGTATTGTAAGAAGAACTATATTCATTAATCGTGATGAAGCAATCACCTCTACTTCTGTTGGCAATAAAACAGATGATATGTTGAATATTTATATAAATGATAGAACAGCAGTTTCTTCTTTAAGAAAAGAATTCAATAATTATCTTACTTTATGTAAACCTTTAATGAATGTTATAACAAATCCTGAGAAAGAGAAAATCACTGAACTTTTAAACACCAATAATGATAATATTATAATTGATTCTTACTCTTTGTCTTTTGTTTCTACTCCCGATAGCATAATTACTAAAATTTTTGAAAAAAATAACAATGAAAAACTTATAAAACCATTTTTGAAAAGGAAACAATTATTACTTAGTAATCTTAAAAATTATACTATTTTAGATATTATAAACATTTCCCTCTCATTTGATAATAATATTCCGTATTCCTTTATTAAAGGTGAATTTTATACAAAGCAAGATTATATAAATCATTTAAAAAATATTATTGAGCTGTTAAATAAAAATGATAATTACTATGTTATTTTAAAAAATGTTAGTTTTAGTTCATCAAACATATATATAAAAGAAAACACTGAATTAATTATTGAAAACAATGAAAACAACACTTTATTAGTATCTCATGAAAGCAATATTATAAAAGCATTTTGGGAGCATTATTTAACTCATAATATAGAATCAAAAGACAATGTTATAAAAAAAATACAAAATATCATAAAAGAAAATAATTAGTATTGTAAATTATTATAAATTATTAATGAATTTCTTTGTAAATAGTGGTTAAAATGTATTCTATAATTTGAAATGATGATATACAATATTATCCTATGGGGTTTAGATAAAGAAAACACTATGTTAAGATAATTAAAAAAATGGCAAAATATATTAAATGCGAAAAAGAAAGTGAACAAATGATAGTTTATAGTATTAACTTTTCTGTAGGGAAAAAAGAAGATAATGAAAAATTGATGCAACATCAACAAGTTTGTCCACATTGTAATCACACAACACAAATGATTTATGCTGAACTTAAACAAAATAAATAAATGAAGGAACTATGGAATTTAAAGAATTTGAAAACCCAGAACAAGTAAATTATGATATTAAAGTCGGAACAAAAAAAACTGTTCCTACACCACAACCTGTTGATAACTCATTGAATAGTAATAAAGGGATAGATTTGAATGATCCGGATGTCTATGAAGATTATGCAAAGACTTCTGAAACATCAATATCTGGCAGTGATAATCTAAATTTCACAATTAATGAGTTTGGCGAAATTATAAGACCAGAAGGAAAATCTATATAATCATTAAAGCTGCTAATTTATAGTTGCTTTTGTTTATAATCATACTCCTATAAATGTGCAGAAGTTCATTTTTTAATATCTATAATTCAAAACTATTGCACTAATTTGAATGTCTGCTATAATTTCACAGATAAGAACCGTAATGCTCCATAATGAAAGTATTGCTTGTGATCAATTAATCACAAGTTTTTTATTTTAAAAAAATATTAGAAATTATAAATAAACCATTTCTTTTGTATTAAATAATTAGTAAATAATTTTCAACAAATTAGATGATAATCATATAATAATAACGTAATAATACAGTTTAAATGAAAGGAAAATATTTAATGAGAGAATATATAACTTTATCTCTTGAATTACATTTATTTTTTGCAAGGATAATGAAAGAACATGCTCTTTTTTTGAAAGCAGGATTCCCGACCAAGGATAGAGCTTTTATCGAAGAAGCAGAATTGTATAAAATTCAATTTGAAAAACTTCTTCTAAGTGTTGTAAACATGAGTCCTGGACTAATCCGCCCTGAAGTTCTCAATTCCGGGGAAATAGTTACGGAATTTACATTGAGTACTGAAAATAAGACTGAAGAACTTACAGGCATTGATATAAATCAAAATATTACTATGGCGGAAAACAACCTACATCAAGGAAACAATTATGCAAATCAAGCAATTACCGCACAAACAGTTAGAGTTATAAATAATCATGCAATAAATTTATTAGATGGATTAATCGCCTTTAAGGAAAGAATATTAAATGAGGTATTATCATGCAAATTATTTACTGCCAATTACCCTTTGTTAATAGAACATATCCTTAGAGAGGCAAGATTATATCGTTCTTATCTAATCGCTTTAGAAAATGGTCAAAATATTGAACTTGGTGATATGAAACAAGTAGAATTGTTTTGGAATCAAATTATGATGGAACATGCATTATTTATAAGAGGATTACTTGATCCTACAGAAAATGATTTAATTAATACGGCTGATAATTTTGCAAAAGAATATAAAAAATTATTAGAAGAGGCCACAAATATGACTGATGCAACAATGGCAAATGTAAAGGGTAAAACGTTACAAGAAACTCAAAAATATAGGGATTTTAAAGCTGCAGGAGCAAAAGGATTAGATACGTGCGGAATAAAATCAATCATACTACCATTGTTAGCAGATCACGTTTTAAGAGAAGCAAATCATTATCTCCGAATACTTAAAGGTTAAAAGAAAGATAAATATTTAATCCGTAGCCTACTGTTTTGAGACTTCAATAAAATCATAGTCGAAACATTTCGACTTAATAGATAAAACTGATTTTAATATCAGTTTTTTTATTATATAAAAAAATTGCAAAATGCAATCTTTTATTTTTTTAATGATTTTTTAGTAAATGTTTTATCTTTTATATTTTGTACATCTTTTTCTTCAAATAAACCAATATTTTCAGGTGTTAAAGCCTCTAATCTTATATCGTATCTTGATTTAGCCATCTCTTTTACTAATCTTCTATATTGATCTAATAAAAATATATTTTCAATATTACTTGGTAAATTCATATTATCTACATTGTTTACTATATCCTGATAGCACAAAATAAAATGTTTTAAATTTCTTAATTTTTTTTCTTTATCATCTGTTAACGATATACTACCTTGACGTAATAAATAATTATAACCTACATAATCAATTACAGATACCTTAGGTGAATTAGATATTAAGAAAGGCATTAATAAATAATCTTCATGAATTCTATTAGGAGTAAATAATAAATTGTTTTCTGTAAACACTTCTTTTTTTATAGCATATACCCACGGTAATGCATATGTTACTTGATTTAAAGACCATTCCTTAATTGCTTCTGCACCAGTTAAATTTGATTGAGCAGGAATATTAAAACGTAGTCTTCTATCTTCAGTTTCACCGATAATATCAACGCCATATCTTATTAAATCAGGTTTATTCTCACTTATTTCTTTATTTAAGTTAAGTAATAAATCTTCATTTATAGTATCATCAGAATCTACAAAGATAATATATTCAGATTTAGAGAGCTTTATGGCATTGTTTCTCGCTACACTTATACCACTGTTTTTTTGATTTAAAATTTTAAATCTACTATCATTTAAGGCATATTCTTCCATTATTTCAAGACTATTATCAGTCGAACCATCATTAACCATTATAACTTCATATAAAGGAAAAGATTGTTTTTTTATTGATTCTAAGCAATTTTCTAAATACTCAAAAGTATTATAAATTGGGATAATTATTGTAAACATTTTTATTACCTACCTTAATATTCTACTTGGTTTTTTATCTTGTATAAAATTTGATAATTGCTCGAAAGTCTCTTCACCTTGAATAACATTATAACCTGGCACTTCATTAACTACTGAAGGATTAGCATATTCTATTGGTTGTAGTATGTCTAATAAATAGCTCTTTTG
>JAQUGJ010000042.1:0-4790 GCA_028684255.1 Bacilli bacterium
AATATAGTATAATATTAATTATTATAGAAGGAATTGATTAGATGAAAAAATTAAATGAATTATATGATTGTCAATATGATACTTTGATTAAAGGAATTAAAACAAATTCAAAGGAAATAAAACCCGGAGACTTATTTGTTTGTACTAAAGGAGTAAATACCGATAGACACAATTTTATTAAAGAAGCGATTAGTAATGGTGCAAGTGCACTGATAGTTAGTAAAGATGTTGATGTTGATATTCCATATATTAAAGTAGAAAACACCAATGAGGAACTATGGCCATTATGTCAAAGGTTTTATGATAATCCGGATAAGAAATTATCACTTATTGGAATTACAGGAACTGATGGAAAAACTTCAGTAGCGACTATTATTCAAACCCTTATTGGAAAAGATATATGTGGTTATATAGGAACAAATGGTCGAAGCTGTAGTAAATTTGATGAAGCAATAGATAATACGACACCTGATGCCGATAAATTATATGAATACTTTTCTGATTTTGTAAATGCAGGATGTAAATATGCAACACTAGAAACGTCAAGTGAAGCATTCTTTAGAAAAAGATTAGAACCTTTTACCTTTAATTATTCAGTATATACTAATATCACCAGTGAACATTTAAATACTCATAAAACTTTAGAAAATTATATTGAGTGTAAATCAAATTTATTTAAAAAAACCTCTAAAGAAGGGGCTTGTATTTTAAATAAAGATGATGAACATTTTGAAGAAATTAAAAAAAGTTGCAATGCTCAAGTATATACATATGGGCAATGTGAAGACAATGATTTTCAAATTGTTTGGATGAAAATATATCCTGATAAAACAATATTTAAAATAAAATATGAAGATAAAGAAAAAGAAATTATAAGTCCTTTATTGGGAGACTTTAATGTTTATAATCTAAGTGCTGCTTTATTACTGTGTTTAAAGATGGGTTTTGAATTTGAATATTTAATTAATAATATTCCAAAAATTAAGATTTCTGGAAGACTTGATATGATTAATTTAGGTCAAGATTTCTACGTAATGATCGATTATGCCCATACTCCAAATGGCATTTCAAAACTATTAAATTTTGTTCATACTTTAGATATAAACAAAAGTATTGTTGTTATAGGGCAGGCTGGTGAAAGAGATCGCTTTAAAAGACCAATAGTAGGAGAAACAGTTGTCAAAAATGCAACACATGCTATATTTACTTATGAAGATCCAAGAAGTGAAGATCCGAGAGATATTATAAATGATATGATTGCTAATATAAAAGATTATAACAACTATGAAATTGTTATAGACAGGCATGATGCTATAAAAAAAGCAATTAATATTGCTCAACCAAAAGATATTGTTTTAATATTAGGTAAAGGTAATGAAAATGATGAAAAATTAAAAACTGGAACTATATATTTTAACGATACTGAAGAAGCTATTAAAGCTTTAAAAGAAAGATTAGCAATAAAACAATAAAAAAGTAGATAACTACTTTTTTTCTATATATATATTTAATAAATTTACAGCAATTTTTAATGTTTTAGAATCTTCATCAAAATTAGGATTATATTCTACTAAATCTAGACTTTTAACTAAATTTTTATTCTTTTTTATTTCATTCATAATGGAATAAGCTTCTACTTCAGTTATTCCATCTTTGGCTGGGATCGACACTCCTTTGGCAATTTTAGGATCAATTACATCCAAATCATAACTAATATGCACACCTTCTGTATCTTTAGATGCTATTTTAAAAGCTTCATTCATTACAAATTCAACACCTTTATTTTTAATATCCTTGGTTGAAAATATAGTAATACCAGCATCTTTTAAATTTAAGATTTCTAACTCATCTAAATCTCTAGCGCCTATTAAAACAGCATTTTGGCTTTTAAAGAAATTATCCTCATGAAATTTAGTCAATAATTCTGTATTTTTATAATTAGTAATTGCTGCAAAAGGTAATCCATGTAAATTACCAGTTATTGTAGTATTAAAGTTATTGTAATCACCATGTGAATCAATCCAAATAATACCTAAGTTTTTACGTTTTTTTATTGACGCAAGGGCACTTGCAATTGCAACACTATGATCTCCACCTAAAGTAATAATAAAATTGTCATTTGAGATAATTTTATTATATAATAGTTCATTATATTCATTAATATAATTTAAATTTTTGGCTAAATCAAATTTGTCATAACTTTTTTTATATTGAATTTTAGGAATATTTATAACATTGTCAAAAAACTTTGAAATTAAAAATGGTCCTTTTTCAGCACCATTAACATGTACTCCTAATTCACTCTCTGCATTAATAATATTGTATTTCACTTAAATCACCTATATGAATTATAGCATAAAACAAAAGAATTGTGTTGAAAAAAAAAATTTAGTAATATATAATGTAAATGGGTGATTTTGTGAATAAAAAAGTATCAATAAAAAATGATTTTTTTCTTGCAATATTAATAATTTTATTAGGAATATATATTGTTTTCTTTTCAAGTTATAACTCATTTATAATTTTAGGTTTTAAAATATGAGAATATTAGTAGATGCTGATGCTTGTCCAAGTATAGATTTGATAACAGAATTAGCAAGAAAAAAAAGAATTGAATTAATATTGTATGCTGATACTACTCATATCATATCTAATGATTATGCAAAAGTAATAACGTTATCAAAAGGATTTCAAAGCGTCGACACTTTTATAACAAATGATATAAGAGAAAAAGATATATTAATTACGCAAGATTTTGGATTAGCAGTAATAGCGCTTTCTAAAAAGGCTAATGCTATACATCCAAAGGGATTAATATATACTAATGATAATATTAATGGATTATTATTTGAACGACATCTTAATTTTAAAAATAGGAAAACAAAAATAAGAACTAAAAACATAAAAAAAAGAACAAAGTTAGATGATTTAAATTTAATTAAAAATTTAAAAAAATTGCTAAAATAATATAGATGTATAAAATCTCTGATTAGTATTCATAATGAATATGAAAGGAGATTTTTTATGGCACGTCACAAAGTTGATATTAGTGGCGTGAATACTGCGAATATTAAAGTGTTAAAAAATGAGGAACAAATTGAACTTTTCAAAAGAATGAAAGAAGGAGATGTCTTTGCAAAAGAGCAGTTGATTGAAGGTAATTTAAAATTAGTTTTAAGCATTTTAAAACAGTTTTATAACCGTACTGATAATTTAGATGATTTGTTTCAAGTAGGTTGTATAGGATTAATAAAGGCAATCGATAATTTTGATTTAAATTATGATGTTAAATTCAGTACTTATTCAGTTCCAATGATTACGGGTGAGATAAAAAGGTATTTAAGAGACAATAACAGTGTTCGTATTTCTAGAAGTATTAAAGATCTAGCATTTAAAGCATTACAAAAGAAAGAAGAATTGACAATAATGAATAATAGAGAACCAAGTATTCAAGACATTGCACTAGCCTTAGATATGTCGGAATATGATGTTAATTGTGCTTTAGAATCGATGAAAGATACTGTTAGTATGTATGAACCAATTTATAATGATGGAACTGATGTTATTTATTTAATGGATCAATTAGAAGATAAAAATTGTTCAAGTAAAGATTTAGAACTTAAAATAGCACTAAGAGAATCAATTGATAAGTTAAAGGAAAAAGAAAAATATATTTTAAATGAAAGATACATTTTTGGAAAAACCCAAGTAGAGTTAGCAAAAGAAATAGGAATCAGTCAAGCCCAAATAAGTCGATTAGAAAAAAGTGGTCTTGAGAATTTAAAAAAAATGATTAATTAAGAAAATTTAAAAGAATATAATGTAATAGGTGGTATAATGAAGATATCTGACATGCAGAAAAAAGATGTAATTAATTTATTAGATGGTAAAAAAATAGGTAATATTATTGATATTGTATTGACTGATAAAGGTGAAATAGACTTATTGATAGTTGAAAAGAAAAGATTTTTCTTAAATTTTTTTTCGAGCAATAATGAAATAGAAATTAAATGGAGTAACATTCAAAAAATAGGCGAGGATGTAATTTTAATAAGTACAAATTAAAAAGAACATATTAGTTCTTTTTTTATTCTGCATCTTTTTTTCTGTTAATACCAATAACACTTCCTAGTATTGAAAAAACAATAATAAAAGTAAAATACATTAAATCTATTAATTCAAAAGAATTTTTTGAAATTAAATAATTATAAATAACTAAAATAAGATTAAATATAACGCTAAATTTTATACCTTCTAAATATCCTTTGCTAATACTTTTTTTTCCTAATGTAAAAGAAGTTATAAATACAGATATAATAGGTATAATTATTTTAGAAATATTGACAATTTTATAACTAAAAAGATTTGTATAATTTAGCAATGTTACAATAAAAGTAAGAAATAAAATAATTATGAAAGAAATAAATAGCGATTTTAAAATATTTTTCATGGAACCTCCTATAAAAGTTTTCTTTATATTAAAAAATATGTTAAATACCCAAAAAAATGTGTAATTTATTTAATTTGATGTTTATTTTTAACTATTTATGTTATAATTAGAATGGTGATGTTATGGAAAGTAAAGAAAAAACAAGTAAAAAGATCGATACTAAAAAACCAGTATCAAAAACAAATAAAAAAGTAGAAACTAAAAAACCAGTAGCCAAAACTACTAATAAGGTAGAAACTAAAAAAGAAGTTTCAAAAACTACTAAAAAGGTAGAAACTAAAAAACCAGTAGCCAAAACTACTAAAAAGGTAGAAACTAAAAAACCAGTAGCCAAAACTAC
>JAQUGJ010000042.1:4890-8309 GCA_028684255.1 Bacilli bacterium
AAAACTACTAAAAAGGTAGAAACTAAAAAACCAGTAGCCAAAACTACTAAAAAGGTAGAAACTAAAAAACCAGTAGCCAAAACTACAACTGCTAAAAAAGCAGTTTCAAAGGATGCTTCAAAAGATGCTAAAAAGGTTTTAACTGATAAATCAAAAAATTTAGAAGTAAAAACTAAAACAGTTAAGGAAGAAGTAAAGGTAGAAGAAAAATCTGTAGTAAAAACAATCGAAGAAGATAAAGATAAGTTCTTAACTCAAAGAACTTGGATTATCACAGCAATATGTGGAATTTTAGTGCTAATGGCGATCATATTAATCAATATAAACAATAAAAATCAAATAGAAGAAAACGATTATTATTTATATTCAAAAGATAACAGTTTAATTCTATGGGACCAAAAGACTAATAAAAAAGCTACTTTAACTTCTAATTATATTGTTAATTCTAAGGAATCAACTGTTAATTATCCATCTACAACATTATATTATATAGAAGAAGATAAAGTATATTTTATTGATGATATAAATAAAAATAGTTTTGATTTATATAAGATAGATTTAGAAAAAGCTTTTATTAATCCAGAAGAAAAAGTTTTAATTGAAGCAGATGTTACAGATTATCGTGTGGTTAAAGAAAATGTTTATTATATTAAAAATAAAGAGTTAATATATTATTCATTAGATAAAAAAACAAAGATTACAGAAGATGTTGAATTTTTTGATATAACTAAAACTGGTAATAAAATATTTTATACTAATTCAGAATCTACCTTAAGTGAATTTAATGCAACGACCTTAAAATCAAAAGTAATAGCTGAAAATGTTAAAGGCACATATTATGTAGTTGGTGAAGAGGTAGTTTATTTAGTTGAAAACGATAAAAAATTAACTAGTTTATATAATGCATCAGGATTAGTGGCAGATAATCTAACGAATTATATTAAAACTGATGAATCAATTATTTATTTTCAAATAGATGAAGAAAAATTAAAAGAATATGAACCTGGAATGAAGGCATTAAAAGAAAACAAAATTACTCTTGATGAGTTTAAAACTTTGATGAACAATAAAGAAACTGTTTTATTCTACTTCGGAAAACCAAGTTGTTCATACTGTGCTGAAATGGATAAAGTTTTTGAAAGCATTAGTAAGACTCAAGAGTTCTCATATGTATATATAAACAGTACTGCAAATGAATCAGATGTTGTTTATGAAATGTTAGATTTACTTAAAATTGAAGCTTCTGAATTTGGAACACCAACTTTAGCAGTTACAAAAAATGGTAAAGTTATTAACAAAAATATTGGATATTTAGATGAAGCAGCAGCAAATAAATTCTTAAAAGAAAATGGAGTATTCGCTTCAAAATTCAAATATGTGAATCCTACTAGAACTAATTATTCACCTGATTTATTATTTTTAGTTTCAAATACATATATATATAATACTAAAGTTAAAAAATTTGCCGATGGGTTATTATATGCTGGAGATGTTAGTAAAATTGAAAATGCGAATTATCAATTGAGCTTTGTATTACCAGAGGACTTTGATTATATAAATACATCAGCAGATGATTTATACTATAATTTAAAACTAGTATTAACTAGAACAAATTCTGGTAAAACAATCAAAACAGATATTAATTATACTGACTTACAATTTTTATCATATGATTCATATTTAAATAACATATATTATCAAACAGATGATAAGATTACAAGAAACACTTTTGCATTATCGGATAACTTAAAAGAAAAAGATGCATTTGATTCTATTTGTTCAATGTCATCATCTCCATATGCAACATATTTAGTTGTAGATTGTGACAGTGAATATAAAGGAAATTTATTTAAAATTACTAGAAGTTCTTCTAAGAAAGTTGCTGAACAAGTAGTTCAAGCATATTCAGTAGGAAATTCATTATTTTATTTAAAAAATATAAATTCATCTTATGTTATATATAATGGTGAAGGTAAAGAGTTAGATAAAGATTTATATTTACCAATAGAGTTTGATGATGATTTCTTCTATATTAAACAAAATATAACTGATGAAGAAAAGAAAGAAAGTACATATGATTTATATTATGCAACAGATGAAAAAGCAATCAAACTTGATGATAATATCGATATAAATTTAAGTATTATACCGATTGGATAAAAAGACATTTATGTCTTTTTTAATGCTCTTTTTATTTTAAAGTAATCGTACAAAGTATTAAATATAATATTAAAACTGGTTGCCATTACTAATCCATAAAGACCTATCTTAAAATGTGAGAAAATAAAAAGTATAAATATCCTTAAAGTTATTCCAATTGTCGTACCAATAAAAGCTTCCTTAGCCTTTCCGATACCTTGTAGACTCGTTATTAATGGACTTTGAATGTAATGTAATAAGAATATAGGTGCTAGTATTTTAATATAATTTATTCCTAAATCAGTGCCATAAATTACCTTTAAAGGAATATCTGCAAAAAAGAAGAAAAATAATGTCGTTGGAATTCCTATTATTAATGAAATACCAATAGCTTGTTTTATTTTCTTTTTTATATAATGATAATTTCCTTTAATGTAATTTGTACTAATTACTGGTAGTAAAGCTTGTGAGATAGCACTTGTAAAAAAAGAGGGAAGTAGTAACAATGGTAATACATAACCATTTATGATTCCATACTCATGAATTATATATGTATTAGAGTATCCTACTTTTAATAGAACATAAGTTAAAATAATAGGTTCTAAAAAGTAGCCAATACTTCCAATAATTCTAGATGCTGTACTAGGTAAACTTATACTTAAAATATCTTCTACATTTTTAACATTTGGAATTATATCTTTTTTCTTTATATTAAATTTATTTGGAATAAAAAGTAATAATATAATAATAGATGCTAGTTCGCTTATAATATTAGAAAGTAGTACAAAAGCAATAGCATATTCTAATCCTTGAATTAAAAACATTGGAATTCCTATTACAAGTGTTATAAGTCTTACAATATCTTCGGCAATATTAGAAATAACATGTGGGAAAGTTTTTTCTTTACCAAAAAAATAACCTCTTAATATACTTGAAATACTAATAAAAGGTAGTACAAAACCGATTGAAAATATAGTGTAATAACATCTTTCTTCATGTAATAGATTAACAGCAATATATTTAGATGAAAAAAGCAAAAAAATTAAAATTAAAGCATTTACAATAAAAGAAATTGGTAATGATGAAAATAACAAATTTTTATTATTTCTTTTATTTTCAGATACTAATTTAGATATTGCAATAGGCATTCCTAATTGCGCTAGGGCAATAAAAAGAGTATATGTTGGCATTGCTAACATATAAATACCAATACCCTCGGTACCTAATAATCTAGTTATCACTATTTTTATAACCATTCCTAATAACTTAGTTATAAAGCC
>JAQUGJ010000043.1:0-8196 GCA_028684255.1 Bacilli bacterium
AAGTAAGAATGGTTTCTGGAAAAGGAAAAATCACAGTTAATGGAAAAGATGTAAGAGAATTTTTCCCATATGAAACAAATGTAATGGATTTAATGCAACCATTAGTAGCAACTAATAATGCCGAATCTTTTGATATCGATGTTAAAGTTACAGGTGGTGGTTTTACAGGTCAAACTGGAGCAATTCGTTTAGGTATTACAAGAGCTTTATTAGAATATGATATTGCAAACGTAGACAACGAAGACAGTTACAGAAAAGTATTAAAAGCAGGCGGATTTATTACAAGAGATTCTCGTATGAAAGAACGTAAAAAACCAGGACTTAAAGCTGCTAGACGTGCGCCTCAATTTTCGAAAAGATAATTTTTATACCAAGATTTATTCTTGGTTTTTTCTTGCTTGTAAATAAGTGTTAAATAATATATAATTGTTTTGGTGATGATATGAATAAAGTAGTGATAATTGGTTGCGGTAATGTTGGAATGAGTTATGCTTATGCTTTACTTAATCAAAGAACTAGCGTTCATGAATTAGTACTTATCGATTTAAATAAGGAAAGAATCGAAGGAGAAGCGATGGATTTAAACCATTGTCTTCCTTTTGGACCCAGCAAAATAAACATTAAGGTTGGGAATTATGATGATTGTCATGATGCTAAAATTATTTGTATAGCAGCAGGAGCTAATCAAGATAAAGGCGAAACTAGAATGGATTTAATTCATAAGAATGCTAAAATATTTAAATCAATTGTAACAGAAGTAATGAAAAGTGGATTTAATGGAATCTTTTTAATAGCAACTAATCCTGTTGATGTAATGACATATTTAACTTGGAAGTATTCAAATTTGGATACATCTAAAATAATGGGAACAGGAACAGTATTAGATACAGCGCGTTTAAGATATATAATTGGACAAAAATTAGACATAAATCCTAAAAACATTCATGCCTATGTAATGGGCGAACATGGTGATACAGAATTTGTACCATGGTCGAGTGCAACGGTAGGAATAGAAAAAATAGATAAATTTATAGATGAAAAAGAATTAGAAAAAATATATGTTGATGTAAGAGATGCAGCATATCATATAATTAATAAAAAAGGAGCTACTTGCTATGGAATAGGAATGTGTTTAGTTAGAATAACGAATGCTATTCTAGGAGATGAAAATACTATTTTAACGGTGTCATCTTATGATCACACAAATGATATATTTATAGGTGGTCCAACTATTATTAACAATCAAGGAGTAAAGACTCGCCATTATTTAACTTTAAATGACTTAGAAAAAAACAAAATGATTAATTCAATAAATATAGTAAAAGAAGCAATTAGTAAAGTAGATATGTAAATAATAATAAAAGATTATTTAATAAATATGTTACTATATTGATTTGAAATACTTAAGGAGAATTTATGAGAAGTGTAGGTACAGTAGTTAGAGGAATCAGAACACCAATAATTAAAGAAAAAGATAATTTAAGTGAAATTGTTATCGATTCTTTAATGCAAGCAAAAGAAAGTGAAAATTTTGAATTTAGGGATAAAGATATTGTAGCAATTACAGAAGCAGTTGTTGGTATTTCAGAAGGTAACTATGCAACAGTTGATAACATTGCTAAAGATATAACATCTAAATTTCCAAACAAAAAAATAGGTGTTGTTTTCCCAATCTTAAGTCGTAATCGTTTTTCTTTAATATTAAAAGGAATTGCACGCGGTGCTGATAAAATAGTTATGTTACTTAGTTTTCCTGCTGATGAAGTGGGAAATGGAATATTGGATGAAGATAAATTAGATAGTTTAAAAATAGGCTTAGATAATGTAATTACAGAAGAACAATATAATTTAAATTTTAAAGACTTTATTCATCCTTTTACAGGCATAAATATGGTTGATTTTTATAGAGATTTAGTGCATAGTGAAAATTGTGAAATTGAATTTGTTTTTGCTAATAATCCTAAAGAAATATTAAATTATACTAAAGAAATATTAGTTTGTGATATTCATACAAGAGTAAAAACCAAAAACAGTCTAAAATATAATGATGTTACTATTTATGGTTTAGATGATATTTTAACAGAATCAATAGAGGGAAGTGGATTTAATCCTATTTATGGATTATTAGGATCTAATAAATCAACTGAAGAAAGGCTCAAATTATTTCCCAAGGATGGTGCTAATTTAGTAAAAGATATTCAAACTAAACTAAAAGAAAAAACTGGTAAAGATATTGAGGTAATGGTTTATGGTGATGGTGCTTTTAAAGATCCTATTGGTAAAATATGGGAGCTAGCAGACCCTGTAGTGTCTCCTTTCTATACTGATGGATTAGATGGTACACCAAATGAAATAAAGTTAAAATATGTTTCAGATAATAAATTTGCAGATTTAAAAGGTGAAGAATTAAAAGAAGCTATAAAAAATGAAATAAAAAACAAAAACAGTAATTTAAAAGGTCATATGGTGACACAAGGAACCACTCCAAGAAGAATAACTGATTTAGTTGGTTCTTTAGCAGATCTTACTAGTGGTAGTGGTGATAAAGGGACCCCGGTTGTTTATATCCAAGGTTATTTTGATAATTTAGCAAACGAATAGTAATTAAAGTAGTTAACTATAAAAATTAAACAAGTGGTGTAGAAGTAGTTGGTACAAATTGAACAACAACGGCTAATGTATGGCAATTGGCTAGTTGAAGTGTCGTTGACACTTTTTTGTTTGTAAAAAATTAATAAACAAGGTATAATTATAAAGTAGAGTAAGGTGAAAAAATGCAAGAAAGTTCTGTAGAAAAATTCAAAGAAGCTCTTATATCAATTGGACCAATATATATTATTGTTATAATTTTAAATTTAATTTTAGATTTTGAAAATGCTGATATGATTAAATTCATGGTAAGTGGTTTTTTCTTAATCATTGGAATGTGGTTATTTACATTTGGAGCATCCATTTCAATGAATCTTTTGGGTGAAAACTTAGGTAAGTTCTTAATGAAAAAAAGAAATATATTATTAATAATGGTAGTTAGTTTTATTATAGGAGCAGCAACAACTATTGCAGAACCAGATTTGAAAATTTTAGCTTCGCAGATGCAGTCTATTCCTAATGTAGTTTTTATTGGAGCGGTAAGCATTGGTGTCGGTATATGTTTATTAATTTCTTCGCTTAGAACATTATATAAAATAGATTTTTCGAAAATTTTAATCGTTGGTTATTCGATCGTTTTTATCTTAATAATATTTGTTTCAAAAGATTTCGTTCCTTTAGCATTTGATTCTAGTGGAGTTACAACAGGATCTATTACAGTACCGTTTATAATAACTTTTGGATTAGGACTTGCGGCAATAAGAAGCGATAAAGGCGCTAAAGAAGATAGTTTTGGACTAGTTGGATTATCTTCAATCGGACCGATTATTACAGTTTTAATATTAAGTTTATTTTATAATACTAATAGCACTTATACTTTAGTAACATCAGATTTATCAATATTTAATCAATTTATCAGTGCTTTATTAGAATATTCTAAAGAAGTACTTAGCTCTTTAACACCAATTATATTATTGGCTATAATATTTCAGTTGACAACTAAAAATTTCAACAGTGAACGAATAAAAGTGATAGTGATTGGATTTCTTTTATCTTTTATTGGATTAACACTATTTTTAACAGGTGCTGATGTTGGATTTATGAATATAGGTTATCAAATTGGAATTTATATGACATCTTCAAGTTATAAATATTTATTATTACCTTTAGGAATGCTAATTGGATTTTTTATAGTATTAGCAGAACCAGCAGTTAATTTATTAACTGTTAAAGTAGAAGAGATTACAAGTGGTAGTATTTCTCGAAAATTGATGCAATTTAGTCTATCGATTGGAGTATCATGTGCAGTTGGTTTAGGGCTTTTTAGAAGTATGAGCGGAATATCAATTCTCTATTTTATAATTCCTGGTTTTCTATTTGCCCTTATAATGACGTTTTTTGTTCCTAAATTATTTACAGCTATCGCCTTTGATTCAGGGGGAGCTTGTTCAGGACCATTGTCAGCAACTTTCTTATTTCCTATATCGATAGGAGCTTGTCTTGCTGTCGGAGGAAATATAATTTCTGACGCTTTTGGAATAATTGCCTTAGTATCAATGTTTCCTATAATAACAGTTCAGTTATTAGGGCTAATATATAAAATAAAATTAAAATCTGAAATAAATAAAGCGCTCGATGAAACAATTATAGACTATAGTTGGGAGGAATAAAATGAAGGATGTTACAAGAATTAAAGTCATTATCTCAATTGTAAAAGCTGGTTTAGAAAATAATATTGTTGATATCTATAACAAACATCAAATTCCTTTTCAATTATTTATAAATGCAAAAGGAACCGCATCTCCCAGTATGCTAGATTATTTTGGAATCGAAGAAACAAAAAGAAGCATTATTCTTAGTATTATTCCAGAATATCTTGAAAAAGATATCCTATATAGAATGTGTCAAGATTTAAAAATGGAAGAACCGGGATATGGAATAACTATAACAATTCCAATTGCTAGTTCAAGTAAATATCTATCGGATAATTTTAAAGGTGAATATATTGAGGAGGTTAAATCGATGGAAAGCAATGAAAAATATTATTTAATATTTACAATAATTCAAGAAGGTTATTATGAAGATGTTGTCAATGCTGCTAAAAAAGTAGGTGCTCGTGGTGGAACATTGATAAATGCAAGAGGGTTAGGCTACAAAGAAGCTGTTCAATTTCTAGGATTTAAACTAGAACCAGAAAGAGAGCTTGTTTTAATAGTAGCAGATGAAAAAATAAAAAATAAACTTATGGAAGAAATTGTAAAAAAAGTTGGAATAGCAACTCCTGGTAAGGGATTGTGTTTTGCAATAGAAATTGATCAAGCAATAGGATTAGACAATATTGTTGAATTTAAAAAATAGAAAAGAGGCTTATATGAAAACAAAAGAAAAAATAATTTTTGGCTCATCGCTTGTCTTAACCTTTTTCTTAGGTATTATAGCAACGATGGTAACATATTCATATTTACCAAATGTAAAAGAGGTAATTAATAAATCAGTATCTGAGGTAAGTATAACTGAAAAAGATACGATAAAAAGTTCTATCGATAAGATATATGATGCTACAGTATTAATAGAAACTTATAATGCTCGTAAATCTTTATTAGGATCTGGAACAGGATTTGTCTATAAAAAAGATGATAAAAGTGGTTATATATTAACTAATTATCATGTAATTGAAGATGCTAAAGAAATCATTATTACAATGAGTGATAAGACTGAAGTTACAGCAGAGTATAAAGGAAGTGACGAATATACTGATTTAGCAGTTTTAACAATACCTGTTGAAAGTGTATTAAAAGTTGCAGAAATTGGTAATAGTTCAGATTCTGAGATAGGCGATACTGTATTTACAGTAGGTTCTCCTTTAGGAAAAGATTATATGGGAACTGTAACTAAGGGGATTCTATCTGGAAAAGATAGACAAGTCAGTGTTAATTTATCAACAGGTGCTTTCCTTTTTGAAGTATTACAAACAGATGCTGCTATTAATCCAGGTAATAGTGGGGGCCCTTTAGTAAATATAAATGGAAAAGTAATCGGAATTAACTCATTAAAGTTAGTTCAAGATGAAATTGAAGGTATGGGATTTGCTTTACCAATTGAATATGCTTTTGCGTATACAGAACGTTTAGAAAAAGGCGAGACAATTATTAGACCAGTATTAGGGGTTCAAATATTTGATTTAGAGGATAAATATTATCTTTATCAATATGATTTTGATATTCCCGAAGGAGTTAATTCTGGAATCGTTATCGCCTCTATAGAAAAAAGTACAGCTGCATCAAATTCTAGTCTTAAAGAAGGAGATGTTGTTATAAAACTTGATAAGAAAGTAGTTAAAACAGTAGCAGAGTTTAGATATGAATTATATAAATATTCATATGGTGATAAGATAACTTTAACTGTTAATCGTGCTGGAAAAGTTATTGATATCGAAGTAGAATTGATTGAAACAAAAAATAGTTAAAATAATTTAAAAAGCATATATTTTATAAAGGTGATTCATTTGCTCAAATATAAAATATATGTTTTATTTTTATTTTTAATTTTTATAATAGGTATAAATATTGTCTATGCTAACAATAGTTTAGAATTAATAGGAAAAATTATATATCTAGACCCTGGACATGGTGGAAGAGATCCGGGTGCTACTTATAAGAGTATTAAAGAGTCTGATATTAACCTAGAAATAAGCTTAAAACTAAAAGAAGAGTTAGAAAAAAACGGGGCTATTGTTTATATAATAAGAGATAAAAATATTGATTTATCAGATGATAGAAACAATCGAAAAAGAAGCGATATTGCTGCAAGAATAAGAAAAATCAATAATTCTGATTGTGATTTATATTTATCGATTCATTTAAATTCAGTTGCGTCTTCTGTTTGGTATGGGAGCCAAGTTTTTTATGATGATATAAATCCTTTAAATGTCGTTCTTGCTGAAGAAATACAAAAAGAACTAAAGAAAAAAACTAATACTAAAAGAGAGGTAAAAGAGATAAAGGATATATTATTAAATAGAAGGATAGAAAAAACCGGAGTTTTATTGGAATTAGGGTTTTTATCTAATCCAAATGACCGCTATTTACTAAGGAAATCTGAATATCAAGAAAAATTATCAAAGAGTATTACTAAAGGTATTATAAATTACTTTACATATAACTAACTAATTTTATTAAATTTATTCTTATTATGATATAATTATTGTAGGTGAGAACATGAGAAAAAAGACCTTTAAAACTTTAGAACAACAAATAGATATATTAGAAGAAAAAGGCTTGATTATTGAAGATTATAACTATGCCAAATATAAGTTATTAAGAGAAAATTACTTCTTTTTAAGTGGTTATAGGCATATTTTTATGCAATCTCATCATGATAGTAAATTTGTTGAAGGAACAACTTTTGAAGAAATTTATTCAATGTTTTTATTTGATAGAAAGATAAGAAATATATTTTTTAAAAATGTTCTAGTCATTGAAAATAATGTGAAATCAATAATGAGTTATCATTTATCTAAAAAGTACGGACATAATGATCGTGATTATTTGAATCCTAATAATTATGATTTAGATCCTATGAGAATTAGACAAGTAAAAGATGTATTAACTAAAATGAAAAGACAAATAAGAGTTAATGGCAAAAAGCACTCAGCAACATTGCACTATATTAATAATTATGGTTATATTCCTTTATGGATTTTAGTAAAAGTCCTTTCTTTAGGAATAATTTCTGAGTTTTTTGCAATTTTAAAGGAAGAAGATAAAGAAGTTATATCTACTGAATATGATATTACGCCTGAAACATTATCAATATACTTATCTATTTTAGCGAATTATCGCAATTTATGCGCTCATGAAGATATTTTGTATAATCATAAAACTCAAAGAGCTATACCAGATAATGATTTTCATAAAAAATTAAACATCGAGACGTTTGAAGGTGAGTATGTTTATGGTAAAAACGATTTATATGCTGCTGTTATAATTTTAAAAGTATTGTTAAGTTCTCAAGAATTTAGGGAATTTGTCAATGAATTTTCTTATGAAGTTCAATTGTTGGCTGGAAAGGTATCAACAGTACCAATAAACAAAATTTTAATTAAAATGGGTTTTCCAGAAAATTGGAAAGATATTATTGATATTGAATAAAAGTCTTTTATAAAAAGACTTTTTTTGTTATACTTATGGTGGTGATATAATGAAAAAATATGTAGTTATAATAATTTTGTTTTTACTGATTTCAATCGGTTTAGTAAGTGCATCTTTGTATAATAAAAATGAAGTCAAAAAACAAGAAGAGATAAAATTAAAGACAATTGAAACTATAAAAAGTCATTACAACAAATATGTAGAAACTAATAAAGAGTCAATTATTTATGATGATTATAATCAAAAAGTTGGAAAAATTGGAGCAAATGTTCAAATCGATCTAGAGGATATTGAAATCGATGAGAATACCAAATATTTTAAGATTAGCAATTTAAATTATAATATTAAATATGAAGATGTTAAACCTTCTGTTGATGCGATTATAGATACTAGATATAAAAAATATGTAGTTTTCAATGAAAATATAGTTACTAAAGATGTTACTAATTTTTATAAC
>JAQUGJ010000044.1:0-8122 GCA_028684255.1 Bacilli bacterium
ATACCAGGTCTTTTTCTTACAGCTTCTAGTCCCTCTAATATTTTAATTGACGTTTCATCATATTTTGTCATACTATCACCATTCTAATTATAGCATACAAATCAAAGAAAAAAAAGAATTTTAGATATTCAATTAATAAAAAAGGTTATTTATAACAATAGCCTTTTAATTTAAATTATGTATATATTCTAACTTGTAAGAACAAGGCGAGATCCAATGATAGTATTCATAGTTCCTGTAAACCTACCAAAGTTAAACTGTCCTGCAATAACTCCAAAGGTGTAACGCCCACCTCGGTAGAACCAAGGGTTAGAAGAATCAACAAAGAAAGAATAGTCTTCGTACCAATTATTATGATTTCTAATTGTCCCATCCTCATCTATATAGTTATAGAATGGTCCCATTTCACCGGTTGCATCTCCTAATATTCTATAATTATAAGTTGTGGTAGAAGAACTCGCTGAATATACATCAAAGTATTTAGAATTATAAGAGACCATATTTGTAGTATTAAATCCACTACTTCCTAGTTGCTCACTTTTATATGATGCCATACATTCATGTGCCCCACCACTCATATCATATATCCCAGTTATATTTCCAGTTGTTGTTGGATGTTCTTTACCAATTGAAACACCGTTAGTGTAAGGTTCATGTGGCGTTAAAGTATTTCCTGATTCTAATTGTGGCAATGCATACCAAATTCTTCCATTTCTAACTAAATTAAATCTAATTGTGATATAACTTATATTAGCTGGCATTGTATAAGTAAAATAATATCTATTCCACTCATTATTTTTTTGTCCAGTTCTTGGTATATTATATCCCCAAGATAATCTGGTACCATTTTTATCATATTGAATAACTGTTATTTCGGTAGACGTTATTCCTGCAACGTTATCAGACATTGCATAAATAGAATATGTAAGTTCGTCACCTTCTTTTAATCCTGCAATATCGACTCTTTGGGATACCTGTGCATAAATATTGCTTGTTAAATCATTAGCCTCTATTTTTACTGTTGGGTATCCCATAAAAGTATTATTATTATCTATTGATATATATTGAGTACCACCAAAGCTCCAATTATCAAAACCACTTTCAAATGTACTGTTCTTTAAATAATTAACTCCCCTTGATGCATAACCTAACGTCTTTGTATAATCATTTCCATATGTTCCTGGATATGTTGTTTGATTGGTTCCTTCTACTGCACCATAACCCGTTTTATAACTTAAATTATTATTTATATTTATTTCTTTATTTATTCCATATTTTGAATGTGATAAATACGCTACTGCTCCCCATTCAGTATTTTTCATCATATGTGAATCATTACTTCGATCATAATTATAGGCTGCTACAAACATATTATATACTGTATTATTTCGCCAACTAAATACATCCGGTTTTACTATTATCTTGCTTGAATCAGAACTATTTACTTGAGCCCCAGCTGTTGTTGTTGCCCCTAAATATCCTGTTTCAAATTTACCTACCCATATCCCATTTGTATTAAAAGAAGTGAATGCTGGATGAGTTAACCATGAACCTTCTGTACTACCATTTGATATTGCTACATCTTTTGTTTCAAATACTATTTCTATTGATTGAGCTATACTTTCTGTTGGTTTACTTGATATAACGCCTGTATAATTACCTTCATCAAATATTTTATATTTATATCTTGGTATCCAAACAAAATATGATCTAATAGCTGACTCTGGTATTATGTCTCCTACATTATAAGTTCCACTTGATAACATTACAGCATTTGCCCACTCTTTATTTGAATAATCATACCAACCATCTTTTAAATCGGCATATATAACTGTTCCATCGTCTTTAATTCTTACTGGTATCATATTAGATCCTAGTATTGGATCTGTCCCATTTAAGATGTTTTCACTATAAGTCATATCATTACAATCATTTGATTTATACTCAGATATTCCATCCGAATAGATTACTTTAACATCATTTATACATAATGTTGCAGTTGCAACTGTTCCATTACTACTTAAATTAACAATTCCACTTGTTGGTGTTTTACCATCCATCTTAATATCTAATATTGTTCCAGCACAAGTATCACCAGTTACATTACCACTACAAAGATTTCCATTTGGCATTACTGTATAAGCAACATCTGGAATATTTTCACGATTTAAATTCTTATTAGCAACCGCTATTTTAATCCCATCTGCATAATTCTCGGCACTTCTTTCAGTTGTACTTTTCTTAGAATCTTCTATTAATCCAACAACAATTGGGGACGCTATTAAAGCAATGATTGCTAAAATTACTATTACGGCTAGTAACTCAATTAATGTAAATCCTTTTTTTAAATTCATTCTATTGCTCCTTATTATCAGTCTAACTATATTTTAACATATTTTAGCTTTCACTTTCAATCTTATAATATTTTTTAATAAAAAAAGAGGTTATTCTTCCTCTTTTTCTAGTTTAACTAATACTTCTCTTGGTTTACTGCCATTATTAGGTCCAACGATTCCTCTTTCTTCTAATAAATCGATACATCTAGCTGCTCGATTATATCCTAACCTAAATCTTCTTTGCAATAAAGAGGCACTTGCCTTTCCTTGAGTTACAATGAATTCAACAATTTCGTTATATAAAGGTTCTTCATACTCATCTTGTTCTACCATTGTTGTTAAAGTCATTTCTTCATTATCCATTGTTAAAGTTTCATCATAATATGCTTTTTGTTGCTTTATTACAAAATCTACTACTTTTTGAATTTCTTCATCAGTAACAAGAGTTCCTTGAATTCTTATCGGTGCATTTTCACCTTGTGGCAAGAATAACATATCACCCTTACCTAATAATTTTTCTGCTCCAGACATATCTAATATTGTTCTAGAGTCGATACTTGAAGAAACTGCAAAAGAAATCCGTGATGGTATATTCGATTTAATAAGGCCTGTAATAACATCAGTTGAAGGTCTTTGAGTTGCTACGATTAAATGAATTCCAGCTGCTCTTGCCATTTGAGTAATA
This sequence comes from Bacilli bacterium, assembly GCA_028684255.1. Taxonomy (GTDB): domain Bacteria; phylum Bacillota_I; class Bacilli_A; order RF39; family UBA660; genus CAKOQQ01. Next base: position 3,022 of record JAQUGJ010000044.1, read on the forward strand.
CGCATAATAGAGTCTTCTACTTCTTTAGCCGCTATTAACATAAGATCTGCTAATTCATCTATTATTACAACAATATATGGTAATTTTTTTATTTGACCTGCTTCATCGGTCATCTTATTTTTCTTTTCAACATATAAATTATAACCTGCAATATTTTTACTACCATGTTGTTCAAATACTTCATAACGTCTTTCCATTTCTGCTACTATTTTCTTTAAAACAACATTAGCTTTCTTTGGATCAGTTACAACAGGAGCCATTAAATGAGGTACTCCATTATATATAGATAATTCCACTTTTTTTGGATCTATTAATACTAATTTAACTTCATCTGGTTTAGTTCGCATTAAGATAGAAACAATCATACTATTAATACATATTGATTTTCCTGAACCAGTTGCCCCTGACACTAATAAGTGAGGAGTTTTATTTATTTCACAATATTGTGGATTACCCATAATATCCCGACCTAATGTAACAACTAATTTAGAATCATCTAATCCTTTAGGAATTCTTTCTAATATTTCTCTGATAGTTACAATCGATGTTGATTTGTTCGGAAGTTCAATTCCGATTGTTTTTTTACCAGGGATAGGAGCTTGAATTCGAACATCCTTAGCTGCAAGCGCTAAAGCTATTTCTCTATTTAAGCTCAATATTTTATTTACTTTTGTCCCTGCTTTTATTTCAACTTCATATTGAGTTACAGAAGGACCAACATGAGCTGCTACTATTCGGCCTTCTAGCCCAAAGTCTTTAAACAAACTTTCTAAAACTGGTATATTGGTTTTTATTGCTAACTCATTTTCTTTTACATTATTTCGGCTCTGACGATTTAATAAATCAACTGGAGGATAGAAGTAACTTGTTGATTCAGGTATTTCTTCTTTAATGATTTTTTCTTCTTTTGTATCTTTTAAGTTTATTAGTTCTTTCATACTAGAAATTACTACTTTATTAGCACCCTCATAAGCCTCTTCTATTTTTGTTATTTCTATTTTATCATTAATTTTTAATTCATTTTTATCTTTAGTTTTTATTTTACTCTTAATCCATTTTACGATATCAGGAATAGACAATCCTGTAAACATTAAAAATCCTGCTACCATTATTACAATACATACAATTCTAGTACCTTCGATGTCTAATAATTTTATCATTCCAGAAGATATTAAAGCACCAATCATACCACCACTATGTAAAATAAAACCTGATTCTTTAGAATAAGCGATAGTATTATCCCAAGTTTGTTTTAACACTTCTATTTTGTCATATAAATCATAGTATGCAAAATGTCTTAATGTTAAAAATGCAAGTATTAATAAATAAAATCCAATTAATTTAGCAGTAAAATATTTGGGGCTTTCACGCTTAAAAATCATATAACAGCCAATAACGGCCACTAACAATAACAGTACTGCATATAATTCACCAACTAAAAAGACTGCAAATGTTTGGATAAAGTTTCCTAATATTCCGTAGGCACATAATCCAATGATTGAAACTAATATTAAAAACAGTCCAGTTAGTTCAATTTGAAAATTATTTGTCTTTTTAACATCGGTTTTCTTTTTCTTCTTTGCCATTAAACATCTCCACCTTATGTTAATTATAGCATAAAATCAATTTGCTTGACTACTCTTTTTATGTTAAAATTAAAAAGTAGGAAGAAGGTAATTAATGAAAGTCGCAATATTAGGAACAGGCGCTTATGGATTATCATTAGGAATTTCTTTTTTTGAAAATACTAAAGACATCATAATGTGGACTAAGTTAGAGAGTGAATTAGAAGAATTACAAAAATATGGCACTAATAAAAAGGTTTTGCCAGATACTATTATGCCAAGTGAAATAAAATATACAACAAGTATGAAAGAAGCCGTAGAAGATGCTAATTTAATCGTTATAGCAGTACCCGCTAAATTTGTGGATAATGTTAGTTGTGAATTAAATGAATATTATAAGGATCAACATATTTGTTTAGCAAGTAAAGGAATTGAACAAGATACATGTTTATTTGTTGTCGATGTATTAAAAAAATACATTGATACAGATAAAGTTGCTATTATTTCTGGTCCTTCATTTGCTATTGACATAGTAAAAAAAATTCCAATTGGATTATCATTGGGAACTACTAATAAAGAAACCGAAAAAATATTAAAAAATACACTACAAAATAAGTATTTAAAATTAAGGACAACTAATGATATTTTAGGTATAGAAATATGTGGTTCAATTAAAAACGTTATTGCTATTGCATCAGGTATGATTTCAGGAATGGGTTTACCAGAATCAACTCAGGCTATGTTTATTACTGAATCTTTACACGATATTAAAGAGTTAATAAAGGCTTTAGGCGGAGATGGAAAAACAATTTTATCTTTTGCTGGGTTTGGAGATTTATTATTAACCTCTACTAGTTATAAAAGTAGAAATTTCACTTTTGGTAGAATGATTGGTAAAAAATTAGATAAAGAAGTTATCGGAGATTATATTAATAATACAACTGTTGAAGGTCTATATACTTTAAAGTCAATTCATAAATTAATTAATGATAGAAAGGTAGATATTCCTATTATTGATTTAATATATAACATTGTGTTTAACGGATTAGATCCTATAAATTTACAAACTTTCTTAATAAATAAAAAATGATATTTTTATATCATTTTTTATTTACAAATAATTTATCAATATTTTTTTTAGGTAACATTATTTTTACCTTTGATTCTATTCTTATATCATAAGTTGTTGTTTTGTTTTCAAGTTCTTCACCATCAACACACCAAGCTTTTTTTAAGGGTTTTGAAAAAGTTATTTTTAAATGATCTGTTTTATGAAAATAGAAACCAGGAACTTTTGTAATATCCATAGTTCTAAGATAATATAAACTTTTTATAATATCTTTTTTTGATTGAACATTACAAAATAAAACTTCGAATTGTTTATCATCTAATTTAACATCTTTAAAAAAATTGTTTATGCCAGCTATTCTGTTAGCATTTGATATTAATATAAATGAGTATAATCCTTTATACGTTTCATTATTAATGGTATATGTTAATTCATATAGTTTAGTTTTTTGGCGGAAATTTTTTATACCTTCTAATAGATATGCAAAATAACCATATTTTTCTTTCATATTTCGAGGAGTCTCATAAGGAATTGTCATAAATTTACCAAATCCGGTAACATAGACAAAAGGATGATTATTTACAACGCCTACATCTATTTCTCTTTCTTCACCTTCTAATAAATTTTTTAAATTATTTAAAGTATTTTTACCATAACCAAACATTGCTCCAATATCATTAGTTGTTCCCTGTGGAATATGCGCTAGTAAGACTCTTTTGGTTCTATCAAAATTTCCGGCCATTACCTCGTTAAAAGTTCCATCACCACCGATGGAAATAACTAAATCAACATCTTCGATAGTAGATGCTATCTCTCTAGCATGACCTTTATATTCAGTGAATATTATTTTAGATTCGTATTGATATTCATTTAAGATTTTACCAAATTCAATTAGAAATGGTTTTTTTGTTTTCTTACCGCTATTTGGATTATATATTACTACGCATTTTTTCATATTATTTCACCTTTTATATTTGGATTTTTTAAAGATTCTACTAATTTATCGATATCGTTTTTATCATTGTAAAATGATAAGCTAACACGACAAGTATTTTTTAATCCTATTTCATCTTTTAATATTTTTGCACAATGATTTCCTGCTCTTACACATATATTGTACTTATTTAAATAGATTGCTAAATCCTGAGAAAAAATATCTTTTATGTTAAATGTAATAATTGAACTTTGACTATTTTCGTTATATATCTCAATATTTGGAACACTTTTTAATTCTTTTAAAGCATAAATATGTAACTCTTTTTCATACTTAGTAATGTTTTCAATACCTATCTTTTTTAAATATTCAATAACTGCTCCATAACCAATTACGCCTGCGATGTTAGGAGTACCTGCTTCTAATCTTTGTGGTAATTCATTATACTGTCTTTCTTTATCTGATAAAAAACTAGCATTCATTCCTCCACCTACTCTTGTGGGTTTTAAATGCTCTAAATATTTTTCTTTGCCATATAAAACTCCAACTCCTGTAGGACCACACATTTTATGAGCAGAAAAACATAAAAAATCGATATTTAAATCTTTAACATCTGTTTTAATATGTGGTACACTTTGTGCACCATCAATAACTACTAATATATTGTTTTTATGAGCATATTCTACAATTTCTTTAATCGGTCTAATATCTCCTACAACATTAGTGATATGCGCTAAAGAGATAACCTTAGTATTTTTATTGATACTTTTTTTAACATTTTCTAAAGTAACTTCTAAGTTATCTAACGGAATATAACTTATCTTAACTTTCTTTTCATCAGATATTTCATACCATGGTAATAAATTAGAAGCATGTTCACTTTTCGTTAATAAAACTTCATCGTTTTCTTTTAAATAATTTTTAAAAAAACCATTAACTATCATATTTAAAGAGTCTGTTGTTCCACTTGTAAAAACTATTTCTTTAATACTTTCAGCATTTATGTATTCTTTTATTAAATATCTAGTTTTTTCATACATTGTATCAACCTTTAAACTAATGTCATAGTCTCCACGATGAGCGTTAGCACTATAATTATTATAATAATCCGCTGTAACTTCAGAAAGCACTTTTGGCTTTAAAGAAGTAGCTCCATTATCTAAATAAATAAAATTATTTAACATTTTAAAATCTTGTCGATTCATAATTCACCTCCAGTATTTTTTAATTACTGATTTAACTTTATTCCCTAAACTTTTGTTTATATTTTTTAACATAAATCCTTTAATAAGTAAAATTGTCGCCTGTTCATAAGGTATTCCTAAACGCATTAAATAAAATATTTCATTTTCATTGAAATTTCCAATATAGGCTGAATGATTAGCAATCACATCATTTTCATCAACATATAAATTAGGATTTATTTGACATAAGTTATTGGTGAAATTAATGATTCGGTTACTCTGATTCAAATCACAATTGACAATATTGTTTGGAACTATTCCTAAAACATTAAAAATTAAAGTCCCTTTT
>JAQUGJ010000045.1:0-8075 GCA_028684255.1 Bacilli bacterium
TCTCGCTACATTTCCCATCAAATAATAAAATCCATATCCAGATGTTCTTGCTGAACTATCTTTATCTAAACCATTAATTTTTTCTAAGATATCAGCATGATGTGGTATTTCATATTCTGGTATAACTGGTTCTCCATATTTTTTAACTTCAACATTTTCACTATCATCTTTTCCGATTGGAACACTTTCGTCTATAATATTTGGGATAATCATCATTTTTTCCTTAATTAATACACTTAATTCTTCTTCTTGTTTATCGAGCAACAATATCTTGTCTGCATATTCTGCTATTTCTTTTTTTAAAGCATTAGCTTCATCAATTTTTTTATCGCGCATTAAATTTCCAATTTCTGCACTTTTAGCATTTTTTAAAGCCCTTAAAACGTCCCCTTCTGCCTTATATTTACGAAATTCAATATCTAAGGTTTCAATTTCATCGACAATTGCTAATTTTTGATCTTGAAATTTTTTTTTGATGTTTTCTTTTACTAATTCTTTATTTTCTCTTATTAATTTTATATCAATCATTTTTTTCTCCTCACTAATTCTTTATATATTTTTCCTCTTTCCTCAAAATTTTTAAAGTATCCATAACTAGATGCTGCTGGAGAAAGAGCACATATTTTGTTTTTTTCTGTAACTCTTTTACTAATTTCAATTGCTTCTTCTAAGTTGTCTACTATATACACTTTTTTATAATCTTCAAGATATACGGCTATATCATGTCCTGTTTTTGGTAAACAAATTATATTGCTTATATTTGATTTTTTTAAATATTCAATCAAATTTTTATAATCCAAGGATCGGTCATTTCCACCTAATATTAAAGTGTCGACAATTTTTAAAGTTTCAACACAATTTATAGTAGCCTCTGGAATTGTTGCTATTGAATCATTGTAATAAATAATATTATCAAATGTTCCTACTAACTCCATACGATGCTCAAGTGGTTGAAATTCTTCTATTGATTTTGATACTATTTCCATATCTAAATTTAATAAATCAGAAACACCTAATATAAACATTATGTTTTCTAAATTATGGTCTCCAACAATATTTCTTTTATTACTGATGTTATATAATTTTTTATCAGATTCAACATAATCATCTTTAATATAAATATCTTTTCCTATTCCTATCTTAGCATTATTGTTTTCTAGTTTATTTACGTAATCTTTTAAAGTATTATTATTAAAGTTATAAAATAAATAATCATTTTCATTTTGAAATTTTGTAATATTCATTTTAGCTTCATAATAACTTTCTACATCTTTATAAAAATCTAAATGTTCTTTAAAAAGATTTAATATTATACTAATATGTGGCGAATAGGTTACATACTCGAGCTGATGACAAGAAAGCTCAATTACTAATTTAGATTTATCATTAAATGAGTCAATATAATCTAATATTGGAATGCCAATATTCCCTAGTAAAAAGGTATTTTCGTATTGATCTTTAATAACTTTATACATTAGAGATGATGTTGTGGATTTTCCTTTTGTCCCTGTAATACCAATGATATTATCTTTTGCAACCATCAAAATTAATTGTAATTGTGAACTTATATTAAGTCCTTGAGTATCGATATTTTTTAAAGATATTCCTGGACTTTTAATAATTAAATCATATTTTTCTAAAATTTCTTTATTTAATTTTTCAACTATATACTTTGTATTTATTTCTTCGGGTTTATCTTTTATTTCATATTCATCAAATACAGTTAAAAAACAATCCGAATTTTTTCTTATAAAATTATATGTCGAACGACCTTCTTTACCAAAACCTAGAATTAAAATATTTTTATCTTTTAAATACTCGATTATTTTATTTTTCATCTAAAGCACCTCTTATTATATTTAAAAAATAAGGTTCTAAATTATGACTATTATTAAATCTATTTAATAAATTTTCATAAATTATCAAACTATGATTTTGATAATAGTAATTTAGTAGATATGGTAATTTATCTTGTTTTTTTATACTTAATTTTAAAGCATAATTTATTTCCTCAAAAGTACCAACACAATCAAATGGTTTGTTTTCCGAATCCCCAATTAATTGTTTAAATACCTCTAATAAAGAATCTTTGTCTAACAAATTTTCACCAAACATATTTATCATTTCTTGTTCTTCTAAAAAAGGATTTAAAATTATATATACAAACAAACATTTCGAACAATTACAGCACCATTCCCATGGTTCTTTTTTACTTCCAACATTACAACTTTTAAATACATTATGATATTTTTTGTACTTTGAAAAAATATGAGCTATCTGTAATTCGTTTAATGGTCTTAAAAAACTAAAGTATTTTATATCAATTTGAAAATAATTGTCTACATAATAATTGAAATCATTTTCAAATTCATAAGATTTAGAGTATTGATGATTAACTGTATTACCAACTACATTACCCTCATTTGCACTTGATTCATTTGATAACACAATATATTTTTTGTTTTTCAAATATGCTACTAAGAAACTTGTAAATGCAAGAAGGGCACTGAAAGGAGTATGACCATTTAAAAAACCCTGTTTATTTAATTCAATTAATTTTTTATCTATTACTCTAGTAATAGATGTTATATCCTTATAACCTGCTACATCAACACAATATAACATTGTCTTTTTAGGATTAACCATCATTATGGAGTTAGGATTTCCTTTTAATAATTCCATTGATACAACCGAATCCTTACCACCGCCAACTAAGATTAAATTACCTTCACCTTGGTAATTAGTTTCTACTTCTAATTTATTATTATCTGTTTTTATATCAACAAAATTATCGATATCAACTTCGATATTATTAGTGTAAAAGAATTCTCCTAAACCATAAAAGTAAAGTTTTTTAAACCAATTTTTTTGATTTTTATCTAAATATCCACATTTAACAATAATTTCTTTAGAACAAACGCATTTCCAATAACTTATTAGTTCTACTAATCCAATATTGAACGCTAAATAATCTATATATTTATAATCCAATTTTTTATTAGTAATATCACTTTTTAATATTTTAATCGATGGATTAAATTCTTCTAAATTAGGAATAACAAATTTGTAAGTTATTATCAATTCAGTCTCATTTTCAGAAACATTAAAACTTTCATATATAAATTGTTTATATTTTTCTCGATAGGTCAAATAATTCATTATAAATCCTCCTTTTAACAAAAAAAGAATGGTAAAGGAGTGCAGGGCACGGTACCATCCTAATTTTATCTTTTTTATATAACGGCTTAGCCGGAAATGTTTACATTTCACTCAAAAGTAGATTCATAAACATATTTTGTTAGTTTCCATCAAGCACTAACTTTCTATTAGAAATTCTGTTTATTACTAGTCTTTTTCTTCGATTTCTATAATATGATAACATTTTAAAAAATATATGTCAATGTGATTTTGTCAACAAAAATGGCATCTAAAAAGGTTCTCTGTATCTGTTTGATTATTTTCTATAAACCATTTTTTCATTTTACTTCATACCAATCCTTACCATAGCTAATATCAACTTTTAAAGGAACATTTAATCGGTATGTATTTTCCATTGTCTCTTTAACAATATCTGTTACTTTATCTTTTTCACTTTCTAAAACATCAAATATTAACTCATCATGTACTTGTAAAATCATCTTACTTTTAATATTAGCAACTTTAAATAAATCCGAAATTTCAATCATTGCCTTTTTAATAATATCAGCACTTGTACCTTGAATAGGTGTATTAAGTGCTATTCTTTCACCCTGTTTTTTTATCATATAATTAGTATTTTTAAGCTCATTTATATTTCTTTTACGATTCAACAATGTTTTTACATATCCTGTTTCATAAGCATCTTTAACAACTGAATCCATATATTCATTTATGCCCGGATATGTCTTTAAATATTCATCGATAAACAGTTTTGCCTCATTGAAAGGTATATCTAAATTTTCAGATAAGCCGAAACCACTTATACCATATATTATTCCAAAGTTAACTGCTTTAGCAATTCTTCTTTCTCTAGGAGTTACCGAATCTGGAGCTTTTTTAAATATATCTGCTGCTGTTTTGCTATGAATATCAATCCCATGATTGAAAGCTTCAATTAAGGAGTCAACATTAGATATATGTGCTAAAATACGAAGTTCTATTTGTGAATAATCAGCACTCATTATTATTGAATCTTTACTAGGTATAAAGGCTTTCCTAATCAGTTTACCAACTTCATATCTGATCGGTATATTTTGTAAATTTGGTTCAACAGAAGATAATCTTCCTGTTCTTGTCAATGCCTGATTATAAATAGTGTGTATTTTACCATCTATTTCTATATTAATTAAACCTTCAATATATGTAGTGTATATTTTAATTAATGTACGATATTCGATTATATAATCTATTATTGGATGTTTTTCTCTTAATTTATTTAAAACATCAATAGCGGTAGAATATCCTGTCTTTCCTTTTTTACCATGACTTAGTCCTAATTTTTCAAATAAAATATATCCTAATTCTTTAGTGGATGCAACATTAAAGTTTTCACCTGCTAAATTGTGAATTTCTTCAATTATTTCATCAATTCTTATTTTTATTTTTCCGCCCATTTCTTTTAAAACATTTTTATCGAAATGAACACCACTATATTCCATATCTCCTAATACATACGCTAAAGGAACTTCAATATCAGTAAATAAATCAAAAAGTTCTTCACTATTCAATTTATTTAAAAAAGTCTCTTTTGTTTCGTATATAAATTGGGCTTTCAATATTGCATTATATGCCACTATATCAATATCCGCTTCTTCTTTTTTAAATAAAGTTTCATAAAAAGGAATAACATAATCAAATTCTCTTGCTAAGTAAGCAACATCATCTTTTATATTATAATCAAGTAAATAAGCGGCTAACATTGCATCATAATTTAAGTTTTCTAAATCAATATCATTTTTCTTTAAAGTAACATATGTTTTTTTAATATCGTAAGTATATTTAATGTTATTTTTTAAGAATTCAGGATTTTGTTTTAATAATTCAAAAGGAATAAAATAGTTGATATCTTTATTATAAACAGCCATTCCTAAAGGTTTTGCTGTATGATAATTAGTGCCATAATTTTCTAAATATATAGCACAATCACCCTCTATTTCTAAATCCTTAATATTTTTTAAAATATTTACTTCAACTGATTTATGAGTTTCTATTTCATCATTTTTTTTAATAAAAGAATAGAATTCTAATTCTTCATATAATTCATTTAACTCTTTACTTTTAATACCTTTATATTTGATATCTTCTAAATTTATTTCTAAAGGAACGTTACAGCAAATGGTTGCTAAATCATAACTCATGTATGCGTCTTCTTTGCCTTCTATTAATTTTTCTTTTAATTTCCCTTTTATTTCATCGATATGTTCATATAAATTATCTAATGTTTTATAATCGTTTAATAACTTTAAAGCCGTTTTTTCGCCTATTCCTTTTACTCCAGGAATATTATCTGATGGGTCACCCATTAAAGCTTTTAAATCAATTACATTTATTGGATCTATTCCATATTCTTCTTTAAAGGATATATTATTATATCTTATGTAATCTCTTGTTTTTAATAATTTAATTTCTACATCATTACTGATAAGTTGCAATAAATCTTTATCACTACTGATAATTAAACCAGTGTAATTTGTATCTTTATCACAATAATTGGCAAAAGTCCCAATTATATCATCGGCTTCATAATTATCGATTTCATAACTTTTTATTCCCATTGCATCTAATAATTCCTTAGCTTTTGGAAATTGAACTTTAAGTTCATCAGGCATCGATATTCTACCATCTTTATACGCAGGATACTTATCGTGTCTAAATGTTTTACCTTTATCAAAAGCCACAATCATATATTGTGGTTTTTCTTCTAATATAATTTTATTGATCATATTAGAAAATCCAAATAATGCATTAGTAGGAAAATTTTTACTGTTTTTCATAAAGTTCCCATTGTATGCGGTTGCATAATAACTTCTAAACAAAAGATTGTTACCATCTACTAATATAATCTTATCCATATCATCACCATATATATTATAGCATAAAAAAAATCCACATTGTGGATTTTATTTAATTAATTCTTCTGCTGTTCTTACCATTTGCGCACTGTATCCCATTTCGTTATCATACCATGCAATAACTTTTACTAATTGTTTGCCATCTACTTCTAATACTTCAGTTAACAAACCATCAACTAATGCACCAACGTGAGAACCGATTATATCACTTGATACAACTGGATCCATTGTGAATTTTAATGTTTCATTTTGACTCTTTTTAAATGCTTCATTTATTTCATCTACACTTACATTTTTCTTTAATTCTAAAGTTAAATCTACAACTGAACCAGTTGCTATTGGAACTCTTAAAGCACTTCCACTTAGTTTTCCAGTTAATTCAGGAATTACAAGTCCTAAAGCTTTTGCAGCTCCTGTTGAAGATGGAATAATATTCATGGCACCAGCACGACCACGTCTAGCTTTGATGCCTTTTTTGTGTGCAACATCTAAAATTACTTGGTCATTTGTATAAGCATGAACTGTTGTCATATATCCTTTTTCAATTCCAAAATTATCGTTCAATACTTTCACAACAGGTGCTAAACAATTAGTTGTACAAGAAGCAGCACTTATAACTGTTTCTGTTCCATCTAATATATTATGATTTACATTATAAACAACTGTTTTTACATCACCTTTTGCTGGAGCCGAAATAATCACTTTTTTTGCTCCTGCTTGGATATGTTTACCAGCACCTTCTAAATCTACAAATTTTCCAGTACATTCAAATACTGCATCAATTTCTAATTGACCCCAAGGTAAATTTACTGGATCTAATTCTTTAAATACCTTTATCTTTCGATTACCAACTATGATATTTTCTTCATCATAACTAATTTCGTCAACGCGATAACTGCGATGATTAGTGTCATATTTTAATAGATACGCTAATTGTTCTGAATCTGTTAAATCATTGATTGCTGCTACTTCGAAATTTGGATTTTCTTCCATAATTCTAAATACTAATCTTCCAATTCTTCCAAAGCCATTAATTGCTACTTTTATCATCTTTTCCCTCTTTCTACCATGCATCATTTGTATCACATTTCAAGCCACTATTTCTTCCTTTAATACCACAACCAGTAAAATGACTTGCAAAAGATCCTTCTCTCATAAATGCACTTAAACATTTTTCACCATTCATATTACATTCTAAAGTATAATCTGGATATTCATGATTATCATTATATCTTCTAATTTCTTTTGTTAAATCAGGAGTTAAAGTTAAACTATATAAAGGACTTCTGTCAATATATAATCTATCTGTTAATACACCTCGATTATAAGTTATAAAATTATGTATATTATATTCTGTCCAATTTTCTCCAGCATTTCTGTCTGGGAAAGGATCTGATAGTGAAACAGTACGATATACAACATCTATTCCTAATGAATTATTATCATTACTAGATGTATCTACATTATCGTTTTTAACACCATATGTACAATTATAATTCAAATCAGTATTACTAAATGCTACATTTCCTGTTGAACTATTATAATTAGCTGTAACACAAGCTTTTAATTTATTATAATTTTGCACACAACATGAATTATTTTGACTATCACAACTTGTACATGCTATATCTGCAGTACACTTAACGTATTCTGCTTCTGTAATATTGTCTTTAACCTTTTTACATCCAGAGTTCCTAGCGCAACCACTTTGTAAGAACTCGTCTATTGAGTATCCTAATAATCGCAATTGATTTTTGAATGCAGGATTTAAGTAATTTTTTCCAGATTTATCATCTTCAATTAAACTTAAAGCTGTATTATTTGTAGCTATTTTTCTATACATATCATTAAAATCAACACCTTGACTTGTATTATATTCTATATCTACTTTATAATTACTAGTTAAGAATTTATAAAATCTTTGATTTCTACCAAACCATGAAGTTGTAAATCCTAATTTAAAGGTATAATCATCTCTTGTTTGTCTTGCATAACTTATTGGTAAATTACTATAATTAATATAAT
>JAQUGJ010000046.1:0-7912 GCA_028684255.1 Bacilli bacterium
TCTAATTTATTTACTATTTTATCATACTTTTAATTTTTTTACATCGAAAAAGTTCCCTAACTGTGGAACTTAGTCTTACTTTTTTAAATTTTATTTTTAAACTGGAATTTACTTATTTACTTCACCAGATGTAATTAATATATAAAAATCAACTTCATAAGTTTTTGGTCGGTGTTCACAAAATCTTAATAAATAAAAAAATTATTACAACAAAAATGGAGCCTCTCGGCTCCTTCAGGGGGCGCCTTGGAAGCAGTTTTTACTAATTTAGAAAATATTAAAACCCTTATAAAATAAGGGTTTGTGTTTAGCAGAGTTTATAGAGGTTTGCTAAAATTTAGTGTAATTTAAAGTTTTTCGTACCTAAAAGTGTACCTAAAATTTTTTGAATTATTTCTTGTACTGCTTTAATATTTTTTAATTTATTTTGTTAAAAATTATCCATAAATTTCAAATAATTTTGCGAAATAGTATATTTACATATATATTACGAATATTATTTAATGGTATCTATTACCATGGTTTGACAATCGTCATAAAATATGATACCATTTAATTAGCTCAGATGCCATGTTGCATTCCAGAGGTCAGGCGATGTTATAACTAGTTTATAGCATCGTCTTTATTTTGGCTATTAATATAATTTTTATAATCGTTATTATAATTATATATCTTATATTTTTCATCAATATAAAAAGCAGTTATCAATTTCATCTTTTTTCCTTCGTCTTCTAAGACAACCATATAAAGATACTCTTCAGAAAAAAAGTGATATCTTTTTTTTCCATGAATTTTTTTAAAGAACATTTTAATTTTACAATTATTCATGCAAGTTTCACATTCTAAATAGTTTTCAATTATACTTTTAGGATATTTAATTCTTTCAGCTCTTCGAAAATTAGTTATATCTTTTTTATCACCACATATTACATGAAAAAATGTCTCCGACTTATTGTCAACGATTGTATTAAAATCCAAGTATACCTTTTTCTTCAAAAAAAATACCCCTTTGTCAATAAAATCTTCGACAAAAATTTTATACAAATTTTCAATATATTCATCATATGATTTTTTATCAATTACATCTGGAGCATTAACGATATCTGGAATACATTTGCAATCATTCTGTTTCATTTGGTATCCAAACTAATATATTAAATTTATTCTTGTTATAAGGTGTTGTTTCATCTATTCCATCAATCACATTATTTTTAATAAAATCAACGATTTGTAATTTTGCTTTACTACCATCTGCTCCATTTTTATGATATTGTAATGCACCTAATAACACATCAGTCACCTGCAAAATATAACTTTCATTTGAGGAGATTGGTTGGATTTTTCTTATTGTTTTATTATTAGTATCCTTCAACTTCAATCTTAAATATTTAGCAACTCTTTGAAAATTTTCATAAGAATTAGTATCTTTAATATCTGGATATATTTCATAATTATTATCATTGGAAATAAAATATCTTATCATTTCATAATACATTTTATGATACCATTCATCATGAGTTTGATGAAATTTTTCATGATTTAAGATTCTTTTGTCACAAATTATTGCCCTAAAACGCAAATTTGGATTAATGAAAAAATATCTTAACAATTCAATGTAAAAATTTAATTTGCTATCCGATATTTTTGTCCATTTAATTTCAGATGTATACTTTAACCCATATTGTTTTTTTAAATTTTTTATATATTTTACTATATGATTTACTTCATTTTTAGGGCAATAAACAGCACCTAATATCATATAATTTTTTTTATCGTTTTGCATATGGCAAGTTTCATCACAATAAACTTTATATTCCACGATCTCATCTCGCTTTCAATGGAATCAAATTCCACAATTAACTTAATTTAAATTTTATTGCCAGATATACTAAAGAATTTATCAAAGAACTCCATTAATCTATCAATGACTTTATTCTTTTTACTTAATCTTGCTTGATCTTTAGTAAACATAGACATTGGTGGTAGCATTGATGATATTTCAGTACCATCAGTTTCTACACTCCCCTTTTCAAATGATCTTTTTATAAACTTATAAGTCTCATCTGAATTTAAGCTCTCATCTTCAATAATCTTATCTAATTCTTCTTTTCTTTTACTGTTCATAAAGTTTTCAAAATCTGCATAAACATCTGAGCCATCATTTAATGAACTAATAAAGTCCATGATTAAATCTTTCTTATTTCTTAAGTCTGGACTAGACATAATAGCTTTATCAATAGTTACCAACACTTCATTATCTTGCATATTAGAATCATGATATATTTTTACTAATGCCAAAATATAATCAATATTAACTTCTATCTGCTTGATAAGTTCCATTTCAAATACTATATCTTCAGTTATATCTGTCGCTTCAACTTTGTCTTTTCTCTTAAATTCTTCATAAATATCTTGATACACTCCATGATAATCTTGAGTTTGACGATCATTTAATAGTTTTTCATCTTTAAATTGGTCAAATGAATTCAAAATATTTGTTACCTTTAGAATTGCTCCATATAGTTTAACAAAATCTTTCTGATTCTGTTCACCAATAATAGCTTGTCCTACCGGATATTTTTCTTTTAACTCCTTAACTAATTCTTCATATCCAACAAATGAATATCCATTATCGTTATATCCATGATAATAATCTTCATATGGCTTTAATAAAACTATTCCGGAAGCATTATTATCACCAAACAAAGCTAATGAATCATTCAAATCTTTTTCTAAATTTCTAAATGAAACAATATTCCCATATGTCTTTACTGAATTAAGAATTCTACTGGTTCTAGAAAACGCTTGAATTAAACCATGATATTTTAAGTTTTTATCAACCCACAATGTATTTAATGTTACTGCATCAAATCCTGTCAAGAACATGTTAGCAACTATTAAAATATCTATTTCTTTATTTTTCATTCTTAATGACACATCTTTATAATAGTTTTGGAATCTCTCACCTGAAGTATCATAACTTGTACCAAATAAATTATTATAGTCAACTATGGCATTTTCTAAGAAGTCTCTATCACTTTTTGATAAAGCTTCCGTTGATTCTGAATTTTCATCAATCATGCCATTTTCTACTTCATCATTAGCACCATAACTATAAATTAAAGCAATCTTTAAATTATGTTCAGGATTTTTTTTAAACTCTTCATAATATTTTTTAGCCATTTCTATTGATGAAACAGCAAAGATTGAATTAAATCCTTTAATATTCTTTTTTGCTTTAATTTGGTCTGCCTTTTTATTTTTAGCGACTTCTACTACATTTTCTAAAGTATTATAAACATAAGATTCATCTGTTTTTGTTTTAGATGCAAAATGTTCAATAATATAATTAGTTATTAAAGAAATTCTAATCTTATTATCATAAGCTTTTTCTCTATCAATTGCGTATACTTGTTCATCTTTTACATTATCTTTAATATCCACTCTACCAACATACTCATATCTAAATGGTAATACATTTTTATCATTTATAGCATTAACTATTGTATATGTATGGAGTTTAGCACCAAAAGTCTGCTCCGTAGTTCTCATTATACCTTTTTTAGTTTTAGCATTTTGAGCAAATATCGGAGTTCCAGTAAATCCAAAGATAATCCATTTTTTAAATTTTTTAACTATATTGTTGTGCATATCACCAAATTGACTTCTATGGCATTCATCAAATATAAAAATAACTTTTTTATTAAATGCTGAATGTGTAGCATTCTTTTTGATGAAATTATCTAATTTTTGAATAGTTGTTATAATTATTCTAGATTTAGTATCATCTAATTGTTCTTCTAATACTTTAGTATTAGCATTTGAATTAGCACAATTCTTTTTAAATCTATCATATTCTTTCATTGTTTGATAGTCTAAGTCTTTTCTATCAACAACAAATATTACCTTATCAATAAATTCTAAATTACTAGCTATTTGAGCTGTTTTAAATGAGGTTAATGTTTTACCAGAACCTGTTGTATGCCATATATATCCACCAGCTTCAATAGTACCAAATCTATTATAATTATTGGATATTTCAATCTTATTAATAATCTTTTCAGTGGCAGTAATTTGATATGGTCTCATTACTAGCAAATCTTCTTCAGAAGTAAAAACACAATACTTAGTTAATATATTTAATATTGTTCTTTTACAAAAGAAAGTTTTAGCAAAGTCAATTAAATCTGGTATCCCATTATTACTTTGATCAGCCCAATAAGAAGTAAATTCATATGAATTAGATTTATTAACTGTCAAATTATTTAAATGTTTCTCTCTTGTTGTGTTTGAATAATATTTAGTAAATGTTCCATTACTTATAACAAAAATCTGAACATAATTAAACAAACCGCATCCAGCCCAAAAAGAATCTCTTTGATATCTATCTATTTGGTTAAATGCTTGTCTTAATTCTACTCCTCTTCTTTTTAGTTCAATGTGAACTAAAGGAAGTCCATTTACTAGTACTGATACATCATATCTATTACTTCTCATATCAGTTTCTACTTCATACTGATTTATAACTTGAAGATTATTGTTATGAATATTATCTTTATCAATCAAATAAATATTTCGTAATTCTCCACTATCTAAAGTTAAGGAATATTTATAATCTTCTTGTATTTTTCTTGTCTTCTCAACTATACCATCGTTTGAATTAACAATATAACTATTAAATAAATTATCCCATTCATTTTCAGTAAACTTAATCTTATTTAATCTTTCTAACTCTCTTCTTAAATTGCTTATTAAATCTTTTTCATTATTTATTTTTAAATATTCATAAGACTCTTCTTGTAACTCCTTAATAAACTCTCTTTCAAGTTGAGCTTCGCTTTGATAAGAAGTTGCTTTAGAATTTAACGATTTATATTCTGCTAATACAGTTGAATTGTCATTTTCAGATATAATATTATTCATTTGGAACCTCCATCTTTTCTTGCTCGCATTTTTCCATATAACAGGCAGCAGATACAAGTAATTTTATCTCATCAAATTCCATATCGCGTGGTAAAATTTTCACCCATTTTTTAGCAAACTCCTTTGCAAAAAATTCTGCTTGTGTCAATCCCCACTCTATATTAGAAGAATCACTTTCAGAATCTAAGTAGCAATATATTTTTTCTAGCTGATAATCTGCCATTTTATGCATAATATTTGGTCTAACATTTATAACTTCATTAATTATACTGCTATATGAGTCATAGTCCATATTATCAATGGCATCACAAATATTAGGTATAATTTTAATAATTGATTCTCTATATTTAATAATAATGCCCTTATTTTCAAGTGTTGTTGTTTTACATCTAAGATATTTTATTGCCTCATCAATTTCATAATGATCAATATATCGTTCATCTAAAATATTAACAATATCTTCCAGTGTCTCGATCGGTGGTAAATTACGATTTACATTTCTTTGTTTCCAAATGTTTTCTTTATCCCTTACAATTTGGTTTACTCTGTCAATTGCCTTATTTAATAATTCATATTTTGTCTTTATATACTCTTTCAACACTGAAAAAGAAAATGTAAGATTTAATACACTGTCAAAACCTTCTCCTATATTGGAGTATATAATTACTCCTACGATATCCTTATCAGCTACAATAACAAAAGGCGAATAATGTTTTTCTTTATCTTTTAAAAACTTTGCTCTATTTGTCTCAAACGGATGTGCAAAAACAAGCGAACGAAAATATTCAAAAAACTTATCATCAGTAGGGCATCGTTTCTCAGTTAAATTCAATGGACTACTCATGCAAATATTCTTAAACAAAAGTTTATTATCATTATCATAAGGTATTCCTAATTCGTCAAATATTTTATGTATTGCATCTACTACTATACAACCGAAAGTCATAAATATTATCAAATCTTCCTCTGTTTTAGGTGCATCTGAATGTGAATTAACATAACCAATGCAACTATCTAACCTATCCATAACTGCACAAAGAAGATTGAAATGTTGCCTAACCTGTTTATCTTTTGTAAAAATATTGGTTTTATTAATAGCCTCTCTTAAATCTCTACATAATTTTTGATTTAGCATTGTATTCACACTCTTATCTCATCGAAAGATAGTAATTTATTTCTATAATATTCATATTGTTTTCTTCGCAAGTTTATTTCTGCAGGTAATCCTTCTGATATATCATTAATTAATTTGTCAAATTTATCTAAGATACTGATTATTCTTTCTTGTTCTTCTAAAGGAGGTAATGATATGTCATAGTTCATTACTAAATCTTTATCCCCTCTAGGCATCTTTGCACCTTTAGAATTGCTGTTAACATATTCAAAGAATTTATCTGATGCTAAAATATGATACAAAAACCTCGGTAATAATTCTTTTGTATTATTAACACGAATATCTAGAACATCACCATTTGTTCCTCCATCAATATTAGCTAGCCATATTTTTTTCAAATAAGGTCTTATATTTCCAATCAAAATATCGTTTTTTATAAACTTTGTACTATTTCCATTTTTAGGAATATAGTTTGCATTTGTTCTTCCTTTTTTATTTTGTAATAAGTTTTCCACACTTATATAATTATCTTCATTTAAGTATTCAAATGATATTCTATCTCTTGAATACCTTGATATTTCTATTAATTTCTTCGTCTCATATTTTTTGTGTTCTAAATCTAATAAAACCCCACGATAAAACTCGTATTGACTCTTTCTCGCTTCTAGCTCCGCTTCTAGCTCCGCTTCTAGCTCTCCAAATTTATCAAGAATTTCAGTTATTTCATTTTGTACATCTTTTGATGGTAAAGGTATTTTGAATTCACTATATGTTTGTATCCATTGTCTTGCGTGCTCTTTTGGAATATACAATATATTTTGCATACAATGATAAATATACTTAAAATTGTCATTAGTTTTTTGGATAAGAATTTTCATTGCAGAAGACTTAACTTTAAATTTAAAGTCTACCCAATGATTTGATGTGGTAAAATCATCGAAAATTATAACTGGATGAATTTTACTTGCTTCATATATCCCATTAATTTCGTTTGTATAACCCAAAATAAATGTCTGGCCTGCAGTTAATACTGGGATTAAATATGAATTATCATAATCATTACTATCAACAATATATTTAGTAGGTTGTATATAGTCTAATAACTCACCTAACTTTTTATATTTAACTCCATTAGGACATTTTTCTTTTATTAAATCGTTTAGACTACTCATAAGAATCTCCCTCTAATTCTTTAATAATTGCATCAAGTTCAATTCTTATTTTTGACTCGCTTTTAACAACGTCTTCTATTCTTTTGTTTAATTCTTTAATATCTATTTTTTCTTCTTTTGATTCTGATTTTAAATATGAATTAACTGATATATTATAATCATTATTAGATATTTCTTCATTAGAAATTAATACTGATTTATAATCAACATTCTTTCTATACTCTAATAACTTTAAAATATTATTTATATTCTCATCAGATAATTTGTTTTTATTTGTATTTCTGACAAATTCATTTGAAGCATCAATAAATAAAATATTATTATCGCCTTTTGATTTTTTTAATACCAAAATACATGTTGATATTCCTGTTCCAAAAAATAAATCTGATGGTAATTGAATAACAGAATCGATAAAGTTGTTATCAACCATATATTTTCTAATTTTTTGTTCTGCACCACTACGATATAATACTCCAGGGAATTGTACAATAGCTGCAGTTCCTTTAGGACTTAGCCAAGATAGCATATGCATTGTAAAAGCCAAATCTGCTTTTGATTCAGGAGCCAAAATTCCAACTGGAGAAAATCTTTCATCATTTATTAATATTGGGTTAGACTTTCCTGCCCAACGGATTGAATATGGTGGGTTTGATACTATCGCATCAAATGGTTCATCATCCCAATGCATTGGATTAACTAATGT
>JAQUGJ010000047.1:0-7845 GCA_028684255.1 Bacilli bacterium
GAAGGGACTTGAACCCCCATGCCGTAAGGCGCTAGATCCTAAGTCTAGTGCGTCTGCCAATTTCGCCACACCTGCATTATAATGGTGGACCCTGAAGGATTCGAACCTTCGACCGTCCGGTTATGAGTAATAACCAAATCAGTTTTTAAAGTTCTATTACCTAACATAAGTCTTACTTTATAATCGATTTAATCTTGTAAACACTTTGTGATTACTTATATCTTTTCACAATATTAAATATTGTAATAGACAAAAAATAGACAAATCTAATTACATACAAAATTATACTATAATTATTAGTTATATGCAATTGTTTTTCATACTCTTTTTTCTTTTTTATAAAAAAATGGTTTAACTCCTTTAACTTTGCGGAAAATTTGTTTATTTTATAACGATTTTAAAGCAAATTTTGATTTAACTTTTCCTTTAAAATGATTTAATTATGGTTTAACTTTTATTTATTTGTTGTAATTATTGTTAATTCTAATTTATCTGTTGGCATTTGCTCATCCATTACACACATAAAGGCAATATCATTTGCATAATTATATTTCCTTCTAAACATTTCAATAGCATCTTCAACTTCGTTTAAAGTACTATTTGTAGATAAATTAAATAAGAATAAAATCATTTTTACTTCTAGAACATCTATATTATTTATTGCCATTAAAATTGAATCTTTTGCTCGGTCAATACCAATTCCAGAGCCAAATTCAATATTAGTATTTCCGTCAGATAAAATATCTTTAAGGTCAAAAACATTTGTATGAATCATACCGCTATATCTTGATATCTGTGATGGAAAACATGTTGAAATTAAAATGTTAATTATTGCTTTATATATTTTGTTAATTTCGAATTCTTCAACTAACATAGTATTAGGTACTATGTTATTCAACAATTCGTGATATTGATTATCTATTTTATTTTCAAGAATAACAATGGGCAATACTATTTTATCAATATTAGATTTAATACAATGTAAAAGATGTATAACATTGGATTCATTATTTATTGAGCCATTAACTATAACAACATTAGAATCACTTATAAAATTAGTAATTTCATTTTGTTTATCAATAGTAATTATTTCAGAATCATCAATATATAAACAATCTACTAAATTTATATCGACTGCTAATTTATCTATAACATCTTTGCCAAGTTTTCCTACCCCTAAAATTTTTGCTTTAATAAGGTTTTTATTCATAATCAACATTCCCGCATTTAAAATTTTCGTATTCTTCGCTTTCAAAAACATATTCAACAAACCCACCATATTGTTTTAAATCATAACAATAACTAGAATAAGACATATCAATCATTAAGTATTCTTCCCAATATTCTATTCTTTCTTGCGATGCATATTCTTTATAATCATTTAATAATTTAATATAATAATATAACCCATTCTTTTTTGCAACAAATATTTCTTCTTCTTTCTTATCTTGTGAAATTGTAAACAACATAGCAATAACAGTTATAGTTATAACATAAATAATAATTGGCAACACTTTTTCTTTTAATAACATTATCACAACTCCCACCTTTTATTTTATAATCTCATTTGACTCTAAAAAACTTTCAATTAATGATTTATCTTTATATCCTTCAATAGCAAATACAAATTCGCCATTTTTATAAAGCATAGTTATTGGGAATTCATCAATTTCTTCTGGTAAAATAGTATTTTCTAAAAACCATTTATCAGTAAATGTAAGGATTTCTTCTTCCATATTCACTGAATAACCTATTAACTTATACTCATTTGTTATTTCATTTATTATTTGGGATTGTTCTTCACATAAAGAGCAATTATTATTTGTTAGTAGCAAAATAGAATAATTTTTATTTGTATATTCTTCTTGTGTTGATATTGGCTTTAAATTATAATCGCTATTACTTGTATTTTCATTATTAATTGCACTATTATTTTTCTTCCCAAAATATTCGCCCAAAGAGCCACCAATTTCACGACTAAACATAGTTAAAATCGACACTAACAAAACCATAACTATTGCCATAAATATATTTTTAGCACTGAATCTTTTATACTTCTTTATTTTATTTGGCATTTTTATTCTCCCCTTTTTTAATATATATTTTTGTGAAACATCTAATATAATCATATCATATTTTTAGAATAATGTCTTGCACCGCAAGACATATTTACGAACTTTAATATGGGACAATTATTGTGGGTGGTAGTAGTGAATAAACACGATAACGATTATTACTATTATGTTGTAAGAAGTAATATAAAGAAATATAGACAAAAAGCAAAATTGACAACACAAGAATTGGCGGATAAATCTGATTTTACTCATCAATTTATACGAGATTTAGAAAGTTTAAAGTTAAACAGGAGACCTCGAATTGATACTGTTGCAAGAATAGCCAATGAACTTAATGTTGATATTAAAAGATTATTTGATGACTCAGAATTATAAACAAGAAATTTAATTATTCTTGTTTTTTTGTGGTATTTATCTTCAACCCAACCTAATTAATATGACTTTTATCTGATTAGCCCAGAACAAACATAAAGGCCCAATCCAATATTTTTAAATCCTAGAAATGATTGAAAGTAGAAAAACAACGGGTCTGACAATTCTAGACTAGAACCAATGAAAAAGATGAAAAGGAACTGAAAAAAATAGCAAAACAAATATATATATCTTATATATGTCCTAGACGGCTCTTTTCCCAACGATTTAAGATATATATAATTTATATATAAAAACAAGATTAGATATAATGAACTAATCTTGCCTTGTTAGAAAATAATTATTTAATTTAGAGGAAATCGAATTTGCTAATTGTTCTTTAGCAATATTATTACTATGTACATACATATCAAGAGTGGTACTCTTTTTTGCGTGGCCTAGTGTCTCAGATATCGCACTAATTGATTGATTTTCTTCAATTGATATAGTTGCAAAGGTATGTCTAAATGAATGTGGGGTATAATCTTTTAAGTTATGTTTTTTTCTAAATCTTTTTAACCATTTACCAAAGGTGTCTGGAAAAATTGGTTTGCCATCAAATTGAGTAAATAATTTATCATTCTTCTTTATAAAAGTTTTACCTTTCTCATCTTTTAGTTCTATGTCATAGTGCCAATAATAATCAAGCAATTTAATATCTTGCTTTTGCTTTTCTCGATATTCACAAAGAAAGTCTAAAAGGTTTTGTTCGATATTTATAATTCGTTTGGCCTTATTTGTTTTAGGTTGTTTTTCTATAATACCAATGTCACTTATATATTGAAGTGTTTTATCAACCTTAATAATTTTATTTTCAAAATCTATATCTTTCCATTCTAAAGCTGATATTTCGCCAACTCTCATACCAGTAGAAAGCGATAAAAGAATATATACTTTTTTACTTATATCAAGATTATTAAATTCTTGAAAAAGTTGTTCTAAATCGTTATTATCTAAAAATTTCATTTCTTTTTGTGGTGGTTTAGGTTTAGGAAAGTTTTTACTCTTCAATGGATTTTTATATATTATTTCATCATCAATAGCATACTCGAATACTTCGCATAAACAAGTATGGATATTTTTAATCGTTTTCTCTGATAATCCTTTTTGTGAATTATTTTTATTCTCTCCAACTTTTCTTAATTTCTCATAAAACTTAATAACCATTAAAGAAGATATTTCACTTACTTTACAAAAACCAAATTCATTGTTTAATCTGTTAATCGTATTTTTATAATCTTGATATGTGCTAGGTGCTAAATGTTGTTTTTTATATAACCAATCATTAGAATAATCTTTGAATAAAATGTTGCTGTTTACAAATCTACCTTTTGTAATACTTTCTTCAAAGTCTCTTACAACTCTGTCAAGTTCTTTTTCGGTTTGTTTTGTAGTCATATTTGCTGATGGTTTCCACATCATAGAAACTTGTTTAGAATTGCCGCTTTTAGTTTTACCTTTTACTGCTCTAATACGATAAGAAATATCTCCGTTTTTATTAGTTAACTTAGTTATTGTTGCCATAATACTATCCTTTCTTTCGATGATAATGTGAATTTAACCAATTAATATAATCTTCTTTTGTGACAGATCTGTTTTTGAGATTTTCTTTCCACATTTTAGCATCACTTGTAAATTTTATAAGTTCTTCACTATTTCTATTTCTAATCGTATTGTAAACACTTTTATATAATTTTTTTTCTACATCTCTAATACTCTCAATTTGTTTATTATACATATTAATTTCTTTGCATGTTTTATTGTTATTATTTAATCTATCGCAATATTTAGTATCATTCCTATTTACTGGAATAAAATACTTCCCACAATGAGAGCACTTTATAATTGGTTTCCCTAATTTTATAAAATGTAACAAGCAAGAGGCAACAATTTCGCATTCATTTTCACAATAATATGTAGTTATAGTATCTGCTTTTTGTCTATTAAATAATTTGTTAAAATCTTTTTTAAATTTTCTTGCATACTGTTCATCTAATATTTTTGAAAACTCTAAATTTCTAGGTAATTGCTTAAGTATTTTATCAGCATTTTGAAACACTTTGGGTTGTAGAAATTTCTTCAAAGGAAAATCTTCTGCTAGTATCATTGTTGTAAAGAAGAAAATAACATAATCGTTATTGTATTTACCTTCAAAAAGGTTTTCGCACATAGATATAAATAAATTAATTATATATTTCGAATCTTTATCTTGAAAATCAAAAATATCATAACTAGCATTTATATATCTTTCTTTTTTATTTTCTACATCAACAATTTTTATATTAAAATCATCATTTCTTATTATTAAATTATACATTTAATCAACCCTTTCATATATAGATGTTTACATATCGTTCAATAGTTTATAATATCGCAAAAAGGCTGTGTACTCCTTTTAACCCTTATATTATAATATATTCATAATTGTTAAAATTATGCTATGCGAATATATTTTTGACAACTAGCGTATAATATAGCGAAGTTGTTTTTAGATAATTTTAATATACAACTTTGACAATTATTAGTCAATACTATGGCGAGGAAGGAAGTGAAGTGAAATGCCTAGGATAAGAACCTTAAATGGTGCCATTAAAGAGTTAAAAGAAATGGACCCAAAATGTAGTTTAACTATAACTGCATTACGAAGAAAAATTAGAAACAAAGAAATTCCTTATGCTCAAGTCGGCAATAAATATTTAATTGATATTGATATAGTGGAAAATATTTTGTTTCAAAAGAGATTAGAAGGAGATGTTAAAAGTGAAATTGAAAGAACTTAAAAGATTCGTAGTTAGACAAGGAAAAATACCGATTGGAAAGTGGCAAGATTCTAGCAATTGGTTATCATATGAATCAGCATTGCAAAAATCTAAAACAATAAAAGATGGCGGAGTTTCTATTGTGTTAGGTAAAATAAATGAAGAATATACACTTGCTGGAATAGACTTAGATACTATACAAGATAAAACTAAAAATATTATTGATTATGAAATAAAAAAAGATATCGAACCATTCAAACATAAACACGATTCTTTAAGTGGTTATGGGATTCATATTTTATGTTTAGTAAAAAATGATTTAAAATTAGACAAAGGCAAGAAAAAACATATTGTATCAAAACTAAAAATTAATCGTTTAGATGAGTCTGGTAATCTCAAAATACCAGAGATAGAGTTTTATATCAATAATAAGGTTTTTGCCCTACCAATCGCATTAGATACTGATTCAGATGATATTATAAACAGCACGAAAGACTATATTAATTTATATAATAAATATTTTGGGAACACTATCAAATCACAAAGTAATTCACAAAGTGAAAGCGAAAAAGACTTTGCATTCTTTATAGAACTAATCGAAAAAGGTTATGAAAATCGAGAAGAGATGAAAAATGCGTATTGGCAAAGTGAGTTGTTTGCCAAAAAAGACCAAGCGCACAAAGAAAAAGGTTTTAGACAAGACTATCTCAACATAACTATTGATAATGCTCTTAAAGGATTTGGGCAACAAAAAGCAAAGGAAAAACCAAAGATTGATAATATTTTGGAATTGATAAAAGATAAAGAGATTTTTATTGATGAAAGAGATATCGCATATATAATTATTAACTATCAAAATATAAAAATTGATAGTAAAAAATTTGAGCAATATTTAACTTATGAATGTTATGAAAATAACATCAAATTTAATCAACAAATGATTAATAGTGCTATATCTTACATTAATTATATGGCCATAAAAAACAATAATAGACATACCCTTAACGTTAGATTTGCAGAAGATGATAATTATATTTATTATCAACTAAGCGAGGAAGATATTGTTAAAATTAGCTCTAATGGTTATGAGATAGTTAAAAATGATTTTCCATTATTTAAGTGGGTTAATATGTTGCCACAAGTTAAACCACAAAAAAGTAATGTTGAGTTCAAATACTTGCTATCAAAATTTAATATTGATGAAGAACAAAAAGTTTTATTTATTATGTATTTAGTATCTTTGTTTATTCCTAATATTCCTAAACCAATACTTATATTAAGTGCGGAAAAAGGAGCGGGAAAAACCACTACTACAAAATTCATTAAAAGTTTGGTTGACCCATCAATATTAGATACGACGCGTTTTCCAAAGGACATTTCTTCTTTATCTCAAATCTTTGACCACTCAGCATTGATTTGTTTTGATAACCTTGATAAACTTCAAAATTGGCAAAGCGATGCATTATGTCGTGCATATAGTGGCGAAGCAATAAGTAAAAGAAAATTATACACAGATGAAGAAGATGTTGTTTGTCAATATAAAAGAGCAATAATACTAAATGGTATTAATTGCCCCGCAACTAGAGAAGATATACTTGATAGAGCCATACTGATAAACTTAAAAAGGTTTAAGCAATATAAAGCTGAACAAGTTATTTACGAAGAATGGGAGACTTTGAAACCTCAATTCCTAGATTTAATATTTAGGACTATTTCAAAAGCACTCCCACTACATTATAGCATAAACATTGAAGAATTAGGAAGAACAGCCGATTGGTGTAAATGGTGCTACTCCATTGCAGAAACAATACAAAGAGGACTCGGCAAGAAATTTTTAGAAGATTATAAGCAAAATATATCTAATCAAAATAATGAAGTTGTCGAAAGTAATATTTTAGTCCAAGCAGTCTTATCATTTATGGAAAACAGATTAAAATGGGAAGGACTTGCTACCGAATTATTTAATGAATTAAAAACTTACGCAATAATCTTTGGTCTCGATGGATTTCCTAAAAATTCATCGTGGCTAACAAGAGATTTAAAAAGGTTTTTAAGTGTGCTTGAAAGTCAAAACATTATGTTTAGTATTAAAGCAACAAATAAAGGAAGTCGCATAGAGTTATCTAAAACTAGATAATTCTATCACCCCAGATGATTCTAAATACCTTGCACAATATAATTATATACCTTAAATTACTAAAATAGCATAGTATAGCACTTATTATCGGCATAGGTGCTTTTTACTTTAACTTAATTTAATATTGACTTAATAAAAGAGTTAACTCCTATAACATTCTTTAAACCAGTTAAGTCAATTAAAGCATTTTGAGAATGTCTTAATTTATTAAAAATCTATAGTTTTTTAATTGAAATAGACAAAAAATAGACAATCTACACAAAAGAAAAAAGATTGTATTGCTACAATCTCTTATTTCTTAATGGTGGACCCTGAAGGACTCGAACCTACGACCGCCCGGTTATGAGCCGGATGCTCTAACCAACTGAGCTAAGGGTCCGTTAACATTACTCATATATATTATCACATTTGTTAATTATATGCAATAATTAAATTGAAAAACTTAAATTTTGTGAATTAAAAA
>JAQUGJ010000048.1:0-7686 GCA_028684255.1 Bacilli bacterium
CAATAATTGCAGGTTTAATCTTTATTACCATATATACTAAAAAATATAAATTAAAGACACTTAGGATTTTAGATATGATCGTAGTAGGTCTTATAATTGGTCAGGCAATTGGAAGATGGGGTAACTTCTTTAATGGTGAAGCCCATGGTGCAATAACAACTTTAGAGCATTTAAAAAATTTAAAAATTCCAAGCTTTATAATAGAAGGAATGAAGCTTAATGGAGCATATTATGAACCAACATTCCTCTATGAATCATTATGGGATTTAATTGGATTTGTTGTTTTAATAGTAGTTCGTCGCTTAAGATATATTAAAATAGGACAATTAACTGGTATATATTTACTATGGTATGGTTTTGGGAGATTCTTTATTGAAGCAATGAGAACAGATAGTTTAATGTTTAAAGATATTAGAGTAGCCCAATTAGCGTCAATAATAATGATGATAACTGGAGTAATAATAATATTAATAAGACAATTTGAATCGAGATTTAAAAATCAATATCGAAATATTAATGAAGTTGTTGACATACAAAAAAGAAAGTAAAATTACTTTCTTTTTTCAACGCCATTTTCAACTATATAATCTATTGAAACATCATACAGTTCAGATAATTTTATAAGATAAGAAATAGGAATTTCTCTATTACCAGTTTCATATCTAGAATATACAACACGATGTATTTTAAGATAACTTGAAACAAATTCTTGTGTATAATCAAAATCATTACGTAATTCTTTTAATCTTTTAAAAAACATAGCATCACCTAATATTATTGTAACGAAATGTTTACATATAATACTTTTTTGTAACTATTTAGTTTCTAAAAAACAAATTAAAGATTTTAAAAAACTATCAAATATAGTATAATTATATTGGTGATGAAAATGTTAAAAAAAGTAGTAGTTTTAGGTGGAGGAACAGGTTTATCCGCTTTATTAAGAGGATTAAAGGAATATCCACTAGATATAACAGCAGTAGTATCTGTTTGTGATGATGGGAAAAGTACTGGTATATTAAGAAAAGAGTTTAAAACACCCGCTGTTGGAGATATAAGAAGAGTAATTGTTTCTTTAGCAGAAACAGAGCCATTAGTAGCGGAACTATTTAATTATAGATTTAATACTTACAGTGAGTTAAATGGCCATACTGTAGGGAATTTGCTCCTAACTGCGATGACTAATATAACTGGTAATTTATCTGATGGAATAGAGTCTTTAAGTAAAGTTTTAAATCTAAAAGGACAGGTTTTACCAGTAACAGAATCTAACGTTGTGTTAGTTGGTAAAATGGAAGATGGAAGTATTGTTGTTGGAGAACACAATATAACCGAGGATTCAAGAAAAATAAAAGAAGTATATTATAAAAGTAAACCAAAAATAAACAAAAAAGTAGTAACTGCTATAAGAGAAGCTGACCTTATAATATTAAGTATGGGTAGTATTTTCACAAGTATAATTCCTAATTTACTATGTAAAGATGTAGTTCATGAAATAGATAAGTGCGATGCAGATATTATGTATGTTTGTAACATGATGACACAACCAGGTGAAACTGATAACTACAAAGTAAGCGATCATGTAAAATTATTAAATCATTATTTAGGAAACAAGAAAATTAGTATGGTTATTGCAAACAATGGTGAAATATCACCAGAATTAGCAGAAAAATATGAAACTCTAGAACAAAAAGATCCAGTAGTGTGTGATGAAGAAGAAATGAAGAGATTAGGTGTTGAAACAATTGTTGATGATTTTGTATCGATAGAAGATAACTTAATAAGACATGACCTTTTAAAATTAAATTTCTATATATATTCTAAAATAATAAGAGGTTAATATGTCTTTTACTGGAATTGTAAAAAATGAAGTAAGTAAATTAGAAATTCAAGAAATAGAATGTATAACAGAATTATCATCACTTTTTAGAACAAGTTCAAAGGATTTAAAATTAATAACAGAAAATGCTAGTGTAGCCCGTCGTTGCTTTAAAATGATAAAAGATACTTATGGTATCAGAGCTGTCATTACAGTAAGAAAAGGTTATAATTATAGCAAGAACTATATATATATCATTGAAATCAAAGATAAAGAAGAACTTATAAAAAAAGATCTTTGTTTAGATCAAAATATCCCAAGCGATTATATTATAGATGATGAACAGTTGCTAAGGGCATATTTAAGAGGATTATTTTTATCTTGTGGTAGTATCAATGATCCTAAGACA
Source organism: Bacilli bacterium (assembly GCA_028684255.1). GTDB lineage: Bacteria > Bacillota_I > Bacilli_A > RF39 > UBA660 > CAKOQQ01. The sequence continues at coordinate 2,229 of JAQUGJ010000048.1, forward strand.
TCAAGATATCATTTAGAATTTTTAGTAGACGATTTAGATTATGCAAATTTCATCTCCGATAAACTAAATATATATGATTTAAACAGTAAAGTATTAAAACGCGAAACAAAATATATGATATATGTTAAAGAAGCAGAAAAAATAGGCGATTTTTTAAGAATATTAAATGCTTATCAAGCTGTTTTGTATTATGAAGACATAAGAATATATCGCGATCATAAGAATATGACCAATCGTCTTAACAATTGTGAACAAGCAAATGTAGATAAAATGATAATGACTGCTTCAAAGCAAGTAGAAGAGATTGAATTAATTATTCAATCTGGTGGTTTAGACTTATTAGATGAAAGAGAGCAAATAGTTGCTGAATATCGTTTAAAATATAAAGAATCTTCTCTTTTAGAGTTAAGTGAAATAATAAGTATAGAAACTGGTAATAAAATAACCAAGTCAGGTGTTTACCATAGAATTAAAAAAATATCATCTTTAGCAAAAAAATTAAAAAAATAATTGACATAATAAAAAAGTCGTGTTATTATTATCGAAGAAGTCAACCATTATAAGCTTGCTTATATGTTAGAGTTGACTTCACTTTTTGTATATAACTAACATTTTGTTAGTTTTTTTGTGTAAAGTTATATTTTATTTATAGAAAATAAAATATAAGTAGGCTATAATAAAAATGGAGTGATGTTATGAAATACTCAATTAAGAGTATCTTGGAGATTTTAAATAATAACAATTTTGACTTCAAAAAAAAATTTGGTCAAAATTTTATTGTGGACGAAAATACAATAATAAATATAGTTGAAAAATCAAATGTCGATAAAGATACTTTAGTTGTTGAAATAGGTCCCGGAATGGGAGCATTAACTTACAAATTATGTCAAAAAGCTAAAAATGTACTATGTTATGAAATTGACAATAGTCTAAAGAATATTTTAGAAAAAACACTTTCAGAATATAACAACATTGAACTTATATATGCTGATTTTTTAGTATCTGATGTAAAAAAAGATATTTCTAACTATAATTATAAGAAATTATATGTAGTCGCTAATCTGCCTTATTATATAACTACACCAATAATAACAAAAATTATAGAAGATAAATTGGGAGTAGATAAAATAGTCGTAATGGTACAAAAAGAAGTAGGGGCTAGATTTAAAGCAAAAGAAGGAACTAAAGAGTATAATTCTTTGTCAATATATTTAAACTATTACTATGATATAAAAAAAATTATGGATGTAAGTAAAAATGTTTTTCTACCAAAACCAAATGTAGACAGTATAGTTTTAGAATTTAATAAAAAAGAACCTGTTAACTTAAAAAATGAAGAAACTTTCTTTAAGTTAGTAAAAGATAGTTTTAAACAAAAAAGAAAAACAATAAAAAATAATTTAAAAGAGTACGATCTTTTAAAAATAGAAACCATATTAAAAAAATATAATATGGACTTAAATACAAGAGCAGAACAAATAAGTATGGATATATTTATTGAAATTGCAAACCACTTATAAGGAGAATTTATGTTAAGTATAATTAATAAAACAGTATGGTCAATAGCAACAGTATTAATAGTTTTTTCAAGCTTTTATTACACTTTTAAATTAAAATTTATTCAAATAAGAATCGATAAAATGTTTAAATATTTATTTAAAAATGAAAATAAAAAAGGTATAAGTTCTTTTAAAGCTTTAATGATGACCTTAGCAGGCAGAATTGGTATAGGAAGTATAGCTGGTGTAGCACTTGCAATATATGTAGGCGGACCCGGTAGTATTTTTTGGTTACTTTTTATATCGTTTTTTTCAGCCTCTTTATCTTTTTCAGAAACAGTTTTAGGAATTCGTTATAGAACAAAAGAAAAAGATGTATATCGTGGAGGACCTTCCGAATATATAGATAAGGGATTAAAAAAGAAAAAGTTAGGAAGAATATATGCTTTTATAATTTTATTTAGCTATATTGTTGGATTTATTGGAATTCAATCAAATACCATTACTAAAGCATTAACATCTTCTTTAACAATTAAACCTTACATAATTGGAATAATAGTTTCTACTTTAACAATATTGATTATATATGGGGGCGTTAAAAAAATTGCTGATGCAAGCAGTAAAATTGTTCCCATCATGGCAATTTTATATATATTTACAGCCATAGTCATTGTTTTAAAAAATATAAATTTAATTCCCAATGTTTTTATAGAAATAGTCAACAACGCTTTTAATTTTAAATCGATAACCGGTGGTTTTGTAGCAGCATTTGTAACTGGAATTCAAAGAGCGATATTTTCAAATGAAGCAGGTTTAGGAACAGGAAGTATTGCATCTTCAGTATCTAATACTGATAGTAGTGTAAAAACAGGATATGTTCAAATGTTAGGAATATATATAACCAGTTTTTTAGTTTGTTCAGCAACTTCCATAATAATATTGACATCAAATTATAAAACATTATCCTTAACTGATATAAACGGAATAGAATTAACATCGTATGCTTTTGATTATCACTTGGGAAATATTGGAAATATAATTTTATTAATTTCGATTATTTTATTTGCATTTTCAACAATTTTAACAGGTTATTATTATTGTGAATCATCAACAAAATTTTTGATTAAAAAAGCTAATCAAAAACATCTCAATATACTAAAGATATTAACAATATCATCTGTTTTTATTGGTTGTATAATTTCTTCGACAACGCTTTGGAATGTAGTTGATATTTTAATAGGGGTAATTGCAATTATAAACATATATACACTATTAAAATTATATAAGGATGTTTTAATTGAAGTATATGATGCTAAAAAGAATAAAATATGATAAAATGTATGAAGGGATCTTTTATGATAAATAAAAAATGGGATCAAGTTTTAATGTCTGAAATTAAGCAAGAATATTTTAAAAAATTAAAAGAATTTATTGATAAAGAATATAAAGAAAAAACAATATATCCTAAATATCAAGATATTTTTAATGCCTTCAAATATACAGGTTACGACCAAGTTAAAGTTGTTATTTTAGGACAAGATCCCTATCATGGCTACAAAGAAGCTCATGGATTATCTTTTTCAGTACAAGACGGTGTAAAAAGACCACCTTCTTTAAATAATATATTTAAAGAATTAAAAAGAGATTTAGGAAAAGAACGCCTAAGTAATGATTTAACTGATTGGGCAAAACAAGGAGTTTTGTTGTTAAATTCTATAATGACAGTTGTAAAAGATTCGCCAGCGTCACATAAGAATAAAGGTTGGGAAATATTTACAGATAATGTGATTAAATATTTGAATAAAAGGGAAGAACCAATCGTATTTATATTATGGGGGAACTATGCTAAAAGCAAAAAAGCATTAATAACAAATGAAAATCATTTAATTTTAGAAAGTGTTCATCCTTCGCCATTTTCGGCAAATAATGGTTTTTTTGGAAGCAAACCTTTTTCTAAAACAAATGATTTTTTAAGAAAAAATAATGAAAAAGAAATTGAATGGTAGTGATAAAATGGAAGAAGCGTATTCTTATATTTTAAATGAAATAAATATTAAACCAAATGATAATTTAATTGTAGCATGTTCTGGTGGACCAGATTCAATGTCTCTTTTAAGTTTATTTGTAAAATTAAAAAAAGATATAGATGTCAATGTCATCTGTGCTCATGTTAATCATAATGTTAGAAGCGAAAGCGCTGAAGAGTATGAATTTGTAAAAAAATACTCATTAGATAATAATATAATATTTGAAGGAATGGTAATAGATAACTATAGTGATGATAATTTTCACAACGAAGCAAGAACTAAAAGATATACTTTTTTTGGGAAATTAGTAAAAAAATACAATGCTAAATATTTATTTACAGCACATCACGGTGACGATTTAATGGAAACAATTCTAATGCGCATTGTAAGAGGATCGACATTAAAAGGATATAGTGGGTTTTCAAGAATAGCCGATATGGAAGATTATCTTGTTGTAAGACCGTTGATTAAAATAACTAAAGAAGAAATCGAAAAATATAATAAAGAAAACAATATAAAATACGCTACTGATTTGTCTAATTTTAAAGAAGTATATACTAGAAATAGATATCGAAAAAATATTTTGCCTTTACTTAAAAATGAAGACAAAGAAGTGCATAAAAAATTTTATAAATTTAGTAAAATGTTACAGGAATTTAACGAATATTTTGATATAGAAATAAAAGAAAAAATAACAAAAATATATAAAAATAAGGAATTAGATATAGAATTGTTTTTAAAAGAAAAACAAATAATTCAAAAAAAGATAATTTATTATATTCTAGAACTCATCTATGATGATGATCTATTATTAATCACAGATAGACATGCTGAATTGACATTTGATTTAATTAATAGTAAAAAAGCAAATATATCAATTCATTTACCTAACGATATTGTTGTTACAAAATCATATAAAAAGGTAACATTTTTTAAAAATATAGAAAAAGAGACTAGTTATGAGATAGAAATTAGTCAATATGTAAAGTTACCTAATGGAAAGGTTATTGAAAAAATAAAAAACTCAAAATTAAATAACAATAATATATGTCGATTAGATAGCAATCAAATAAAATTACCATTATATGTAAGAAATCGAAAAAATGGGGACAAAATGCATATTAAAGGTATGGAAGGCAGAAAAAAAATAAATGATATTTTTATAAATGAAAAAATAGAATTAAATAAAAGAGACACTTGGCCAATTGTTTTAGATAGTGATAACAATATTGTCTGGTTACCGGGTTTAAAAAAATCAAATTTTGATAAAACAAATGAAGATAAATATGATATAATACTAAAGTATCATTAGAGAGGGAGATAAAATGACAAAAAAAGAACTGAAAAAAAACATATTACCGTATATATTTTTAGCGCTTATAATATTTTCTATTGTTTATTTTGTTGACAGATTAAATAATAAAATTAATATATTAGAATATAACCAATTTCATGAGTATTTAACAGATGGAAAAGTTACTGAAATACAAATTACACCAAGAAATAGTGCTGGTGTATATGAAATAATAGGAAAAATAGACTCATATAATGATAAAGAAACATTTTTTTTAAGAATACCTTTAACAAATGAATCAATAGCAATTATATATGAGCAACACGAAATAAATCAATTTAAAATACAGACAATTAAAGATCCAGAATCAAGTGGAATTATTATATTTTTAATAAATGTAGTTCCAATAATCTTATTAATTGCGTTCGCATTTTTAATAATTAACAAACAAATGGGAGCTGGAAATAAATCGATGGATTTTGGACGCAGTAAAGCAAAATTAAACGACAACAATAGAAAAGTGACATTTAATGATGTTGCAGGATTAACTGAAGAAAAAGAAGAAGTAGCGGAATTAATTGATTTTTTAAAAATGCCAAAGAAATTTCAAAGACTAGGAGCGAGAATACCTAAGGGTG
>JAQUGJ010000049.1:0-7614 GCA_028684255.1 Bacilli bacterium
TTCTTCATTAATGCTTAAACCAGTAAATCCAATAGGAATATTTTCATCTTTTAAATATACAGTTAAAGATCCAGCTATATTATTATCAAATTTCGAAGCTTTTCTTTCTAAAAAAGCAATTCTTTCTGACCTCGTATTATTTTTTGTTCCACCTAAATACATTTGAGTATCCTCTTGTTTATCCATTTTAAGTATCATGTCAATATCATCTGTTGATGTAGGTTTAATTATTAACCTATCTGTTTCTAATGGTAATAAAGATATCAATTTTTTATTTTTCATTTTTTCTCCTTTCACCTGATTTATATTTATTTAGATATTCTCACTATTATTTTGAAACTACTTCAAATATTTCAAAAATAACCTTAGTATTTTCATTAAAAGAAGGATCAATTGATTTAAAATGACTATAATGAACTTTTTGGAAGTACTCTAAAGACTTATCTCCTTCTCCTTCTAATTGCGCTAAATCAAAAGTAATATTTTTAAATTCCGTAATTATTATTTCTTTAGTTTTTAAAATACAAGCCTTTTTACCATTACTAAATAATAAAACAGACAATTCACCTACTTTAGGAGATTTTTCTCCATTATAAATGCTTGTAGTTGCTTTTTTTTCACCCTTTAGAACTAAATCCACTAAAAAGTCATTATCAACTCCAAATTGCCATGTTTCAAGTTTTTCACTCTTCATAATTCCAAAGTCCTAATTGACCATTTATAACTATAGGATCAATTTTTTCGACACCTTCTAATTTAAAACCATATCCATCAAAAGCAGGATCATTAATTACACCATAATATACTAAAGGATCACTATCCTTTAACATATTAACCATATCATCATCAACATATAGACAATCAGTTACTTTAGCTTTAGCAATTATACATCCTAAAGGGTAGTCTAAATTTAAATGTTCATACCTTTTCATTGCCTTATGATCAATTCCCTTTCCAGCATGAATCAATATTTCACCTCTAAATTTTGTTTTCCAAGTTCTAAATTCATACTCTTTTAAACCTTCTGCAATCAAAGTTGCAAAAGGTTGTTTTACTGTTATTACTTTCATAGAATCACCTATATAAATTATAACATAATTTATAAAATATGTTATAATAGAAACAGAATTATAAATTTTTAATTTATAATATATTAGAGGTATTATTATGATAAACGAGATTTTAAAACTTAAAAATAATTTTTTTTACATCATTGGTCACAATAATCCAGATGTTGATTCTATTGTCTCAGCGATGTTATTAAAAGATATATTTATACTTTTAGATATAAAGTGTGATTATGCAATTTTTGAAAATGATTATCCTGATAATTATAACTCTAAAGTAGTCAATTCATTTTTAGATTATAATCCAGTTATAATTAAGAATGAAGATATAGATAAAAATAAATATTTTTTAGTTGATCACAATAATTTAAATCAATCAGTAAAAAACAAAGATTTAGTAGTTGGTTGTATTGATCATCATCCAAATAGTAATGAAATTCCCAATATTATTAACGGTGAATATTGTTGTAATACTTTATTTATTTATGATTTATTTAAAGAGGTATATGAATTTAATTATAATCAAAAAAAAGCAATTTATATAGCGTTTTTAATGGATAGCAAATTTATGAAGAGTTCCCGTTTTAAAGAGAAAGATAAAAAATTGGTACAAGAATTGGGATGTGATAAATTTTTTAATGAATACTTTGAAAAATATTTTATTCCTACTGATTTAAGTTCTAAAGATGTTTTTTATAAGAACGGACATAAAACTTATAAATTTGAAGAATTAAAATTTGAAAGTTCCTATATTGAAAGTTTAAATACTGCTTTATTAGAAAAATACAAGGATTTTATTATAAATTATAAAGGTAATTTTCTAGGAATATGGTATGACTATACTGATGATAAAACTTATGCATTTTTTAAACATAAGAATAAAATAAAAGAATATAAATTTGATTACATAGCTTCAAGAGGAAGTGAAATAATAGAAAAGATATTAATTACTTAATATCTTTTTCTTCATCTATTTTACTTAACATTTTGCGTTGAGTTTTAATTATTTCAGCCATTTGATGATGCAGTTCTTCTAGTATTAATTCACTTTTTAAATCTGTTTTATAATGGTATTGACTTCTCTTACAATCTATTTTACTAGCCCTATTTTGACTCATCATAATAATAGGTGCTTGCAATGCTGCTAGACAAGATAAAAGTAGATTAAGTAAGATAAAAGGATACGGATCTACATTTGACCATGAAAAAACATTTAATAATATCCATAAGAATAATAAGAACATGAAAACTATAATAAACGTCCAACTTCCAGCTCCAGATGTTATCTTATCAGCAATTTTATCACCTATTTTTGTGTTTCTTTCATTTTCTTTATCAACATCGACAGCAATATGATTATCAATTAATATCTCCATTAATTCTTCTTCATCATCAATATCAAAGTTTTTATTTAAGAGCATTTTTACTATTTCTTTTTTAGTTTTTGGTTTTTCCATATTTACTCCTCTTCTATAATAATTATATCAAAATAAAAAAGAATAGATATTCTCTTTTCTATTCTTCTATCAAATTATGTAAAGTTTCTATTTTTTGCTTAATTATAAGAGTTTCCCCCTTTTTTAGGAAACTTTTAAATCTTGTTATTATTATTCTATTTCCTCTATTAAATTACTTAATGTTTCTTTATATTCTTCTAATTTTGACTTCAATGTATCAATTTCTACTTCTAGTGTATATATTTTATTATTTAATTCATAATTAGTAGCTTCTAAAGAATCTATCATTGATTTATTTTCTGTTATTACATCATTTTGTTCTGTTTTAGTTCTATTTAGTTGCATTAATTCTAAATTTTTAGAAGATGCTTTAATAGTTACTTTAAGCGTTCCTAATTTAGTATAATCGTATATTTTTTTGTCTTGTAGATTTTCTAGTACAAGGTCTAAATTTTTATAAAAATAATCAATTTCATCTATATCATATGAAATTTTTATCTTATTATTTAAAGTATAGATATCCGGTTTAAGATAATCTTTATAATAAGTAAGATTGATTTCAACCTTGTCTTTTAATGATTCATCAGCCTCATATTCTATATTGTTGTAATATTGAACATACATTTTATCATTAAAATCAATTACTCTTTTTTCAGTTATTAAAGAGATATTATTTGGAGGATTACTAATAAATCTTGTATTAGTTATTTCAACCAAACCAATTCCAAAAGATATTCCTAAGCCCGCTACTGAAGTAAGAAATAAAAACAATAATTTTTTAAAGTTTATTTTGGTATTAAAAATTATACATACTAATAACTCTATTAAAACTGAATTAATTACAATACAAAATATAATAGCTAATAAAGCACTTATATATAATATTCCTTTTGCAATTAAAACTATTTTAATTATAAGGGCTGTAAAAAGTCCTAGGTAACTTGCAACAAGCGGGACTGCACAAAAGATTAAACACAATTTGGCAAAGAAAGTAAATATTCCACCTAAAGCATCAAAAACAGCATCTCTTTTTTTAGGTTCTTTTTTTTCTATCTTTTCAATAACTTCTTCTTTTATTTCTATATCTTTAGCTTCCATTTTTTTCGTTTCTTGTTTCATATATTTATCTAAATATCTGGTTTTAAAAATATAGAAAAATATTAATATAAATAAGATTAAATAAATAATGTTTATAATAAAATTCCATAAACTTATAAAGATATTTGAAAATGGACCAAAGTTTGTAAATATGCTTTTTCCTAAATCATTAATATATTCAAAAGGTATTTTAAATATTGAAAGCACCAATATCAATATTAATAATTCAATAACACATTTCGATAAATCTTTAGATTCCATACTCTTAAACATATCGAAACTGCGATCGAATAAAACAAATATTTCATCAACTAAATTTCCAAAAACATTTTTTTTATTTTTAGACATATCCACTTCAGTTATTTCATCGTTTGTTAATTCATCTAAACTACAATTAAATATTTTACATAAAGAAAGTAGTTTATCCATTTCCGGATATGTTTGACCAGATTCCCACTTAGAAACTGATTGTCTTGATACATCTAACATATCTGCTAATTGTTCTTGAGAAAATTTATTTTCTTTTCTCAATTTTTGTAGTTTCTCACTAAACTTCATAATTTCACCTCAATAAAATTCTATTATAAAACCCTGTTGCATACTACCAATTATTAGTTGTTTTTTGTCAATTATCGGTTGCATTTTCATTATATCACAAAAAAAGAAGATATTTATCTTCTTTCAATTGTAATTGTAAAAGTATTATTATCTAATAAAAATGTCGCATCTGATCTTCCATTGAAACCAGTAAACTTATATATTTTGTTTTCTTCATAATTATCAACAACAGAAGGATTGATTTGAAATTTAACTTTGTTTTCATTAACATATGTTTTAGCTTCAGTTAAACTAACATTTATATAAGTAATAACAAATTTTTTTTCACTATCCTCAAAATTAATTTGATTTCCAAATTTAGGTTCAAAAATATTAACTGTATGAATACTATCTAGCCAACCTTTTTCTTCTTCAAAATCATTCCCGTTTTCATTTTCTTTTCCACATCCTGTTAAAACTAATCCCAAAAATAATACAACAAAAACTTTAAATATTTTTTTCATTTTATCTACCTCACCTTTATTATATCATATTTAATATTTATACTAATTCTTTTTTATTATACTTTACATAAGTTAAAATTATAAACATTAAGGATAAAAACATAGATATTATAAGAAATCTATAATCCATTTCAGCTGTTTTAATTATATTTCTTGAATCAGATAAAGTATGAAAAGATAAATATTTAAACCATTCTATCTTCTTTCCCATCATACTGATCATTTGAATAAAAAAACTTATAAACACGACTGCTAAACCAATACCAATTGTTTTCTTAATCTTATTAAAATAAGAAGAAATATAGACAGTTAAATAAAATATCGGAAGTGCTGTAAAGGATATTGATAAACTTAATAGGATAAATTTTTTAAATTCTAAACTGTCGCTTAAATACATGCCTATTAAATTAAATAAAGTCACTACTAATATTATCGCTAAAATATAAATCGTTCCACACAATAATTTTGAAGTAACTATTCTATTTCTACTAATAGGTTTCGAATATAAAAATTCAATTGTTTTTTCGCTTTCTTCTTTAGTCAATATATTTGATCCTAAGATAGATGCAAACAGACAAACTAAGAGTAAAAATAAAGTAATTCCCTCTGTTTGAAACCATCCAAATACTGTATTAATATTGGATATATCCATATTAAACATTGTTAAAATTTCTTTAGGAAACATTTTTAACATTTCATTTAAATTAGCAGAACTTTCACTGTTGACAATTGAAGGATAAACTAAGAATGAAACCAAAAATAAAATAATTGATATCGATGTCCATATTATAAAACTTTTTAAATTAATTTTAAATTCTCTTTTTAACATAATTCACCTACTTATAAAAATGCATAAATATTTCTTCAATTGATGGTTCTTCAATAGTTAGTTTAGAAATATTGTATTTTCCTAACATTTTAATTAATTTATTTGCATCTTCTTTATAAATAAATTTAATAGTATCTTCTGTTTTACTTATAAACAAAATGTCTTTACTTATCTTATCTATTTCATTTGAAACAACCGTAATAATTTGAAAATTATTTTTAGACATCTCTTTTATATCTTCTATTTTAATTAAACGACCATTTTTTATTATACCGACTCTATCACATACTTTTTTTATTTCACTAAGTACATGAGAAGAGAAGAATATAGTTGTTCCTTTAGCCTTTTCTTCAAGTAATAATTCATAGAAAACTTCTTGCATTAAAGGATCAAGTCCACTACTAGCTTCATCTAAAATTAACAATTGTGGTTCGTGCATAAGTGCTAAAACAATTCCTAATTTTTTTGAATTTCCTAACGATAATTCATCAATTTTTTTTCTAGTATCTAAGTCTAACTTTTTAATTAAATAATCAGCCCTTTTTAAACAGTCTTTTTCATAAAATGAATTTGAATATTCAATCATCTGTTTAACAGTTAAATCATCATATAAGTTTATTTCGCTTGGTAAATAACCGATATTGTTTTTATAGTCAATACTTTTATTGGTTAATAAATTATCATTAAAGTATATTTCACCAGATGTCTTACTAATAAGATTCATAACACATCTTATAGTTGTCGATTTACCAGAACCATTAGGCCCAATGAAACCAAAAATTTCGCCTTTTTTTAGTTCCAAATCTAGTTCTTCAACTCCTAAAACATCTTTATAGTATTTCGTTAAGTTATTAATTTTTAACATAAGCACCTCATTATATTTTAAACATTTCTTTAATCTTTAAAGATGCATTATAGACATCTTTTTTATTTAACTTTTGTTTTTTTGCTAAAGACTCAATAGCATCTTTCATACTAATTTCTTCTTTAATAATAGTATCAATTAATTTAGCCTCAATACTTATCTCAGCTTCTTTTTCTTCTTCAAATTCTTCTTTTTCAATTACAATAACATATTCGCCTAACTGACTTTTTTCGTTAGATTCTAATTCTTTTATTACCTCTTCTAAGGTTCCTCTATAAATCTTTTCAAATTTTTTTGTTAAATCATTACATATACATATTTTTGAATTGATGAAAAACTCTTTCATTTTTATTAAGGTTTTTATTATTCTTTTGGGAGACTCATAAATAACCGCTACTTTTGAACAATCTTTTCTAATCGTTTCTAATTCCTCTTCTATTTTTTTGTTTTCTCTTGATAAAAAACCATAGAATGAAAAAGTAGTTGTATCAAATCCTGATATTGATAATGCCGTTATAAGTGCTGAAGGTCCACTTATACCAGTTACATTAATATTATTTAAAACAGCATCATTTACTAAAATACTACCCGGATCTGATATACAAGGTGTACCAGCATCCGAAATAAGGGCAATATTTTTTCCTTCTTGTAACATAGATACTATCTTAGTCGCTTGATTTTTTTCATTGAATTTATGATATGGAATAAGTTTATTTTTAATATTATAGTGATTTAATAAATTTATTGATACTCTTGTATCTTCAGCAGCTATATAATCAACACTTTTTAGTATTTCTAAAGCATTAAAGGTAATATCTTTTAGATTACCAATTGGTGTTGCGACAACATATAAAGTTCCTTGCATAATTACACATCCTTATTTTATTAAAATTATATCACAATCCTCTAAAAATTGATACATACACTTTATTTTAAAAATGTTATATAACATTAGTAATTTATATAAAATTATAGTAGAAGATATGCTAAATTATGACCTTAATGAAAATAATAAAAGATGATTTAAATCATCTTTTTTATTACATTGTTTCAATAAATTTTACAATTTCTTTAGCGTTTGATAAAACTACTGTTTTTTTACTAAATTCCTTTAATAATTTTTGATATTTTAAATCATCTTTTTCAAATTTATCACTTAATTTAAACATTGTTTTAACTGTTTTAAAAGAAGGCGAATACTTTCTTTTTTCTATTCCTATTTTTTGCTTTATAAACC
>JAQUGJ010000050.1:0-7378 GCA_028684255.1 Bacilli bacterium
CCTGCACGCTACATTTAGTATCGAGAGACCCGGTTAGTTCGAATACCGAGTCTATAAACACACCACCAGAACCAATATGAGAAAGCATCAAGAGACCGAAAATAGTCAAATAATTAATAATCAGTCACCAATTAATGGCACTTCTTTTGAAGTGTTTTAATTTATAAAAATATGGAAAATTTGCAAAAAAATATCATTGGAATAACAATCGGCATTAGATTTTCTCGATCGTTCAGAATTCCAGATATTTCAGGCGATATTATAGATAATATTCTTTATGGCGAAAAAACTCCATTTGGGCCTAAGTTTTTTCCAGAAGTCCAAGAAAATTCCGATAGAGAAAAAACTTTATTTAACTCTAAAACTTCTGAATACTTAAGAATAAATACAGATGATTTAATTTTAGGAATAAAAATTGATAATAATTTTGATGATAAATTCGAATGGATTAAAAATGATGTATTGGAATATTTTAAAGAAATTTTATTCAAAGAATATAAAATAAAAAATATAGTTCGTATAGGTATAATTTTTTACCACAAAATTGTTAAAAATAATAAGATGAATGAAACAATCCTATCGATAACAGAGGGAAAAATAGAAGACGCCGATAATATAAGTCTTTCTTTTTCAAAAAAATTACCAGCAAAGGAGGCTCTTTATAGGAAGGGAGTCGATGACTATAAAAATACTATTTATAATTTGCAAGAAAAAAAAGAATACATTAATTCATCGCTTGATTATCAGTATTATTATAAGCCAGCCATAGAGGATTTAAGGGACTGTTTCGTTGATAATGTTTTTGATGACGCTAAAGGTTTTTTAATAAATAATTATTATTCTTGGATTATAAAAAATGAAAATAAGCAGAAGTAACCATCAGGGAAAGGGCTCAAGAGAAAAGGATGTTTATAGACAATTTTTAGTTTCAAAAAATTTTGATTTAGAAAAGACAGAAAGCGATCCGATTGACACGGGAAAAACAAATGAATCCTCCTTTGAGGAAGACGATTTAAACCCAATAAAAATTAGTAAAAAATCATGGTGGCTAAAAATTAAAGACGCATTTTTAAATAATTTAATCGCACCAATTTTAGTTGGATTAATTTTAATAGTATTTGGGGGCTATGCTTTTATTTATCGAGAGCAGGGAATTCAAGGCGAAAAAATTACGGTAATAGAGAACAGCATTAAAGAATTAAAGAATAATAAAGATAACAACAATGGTACATTTAGGGAAGAATTCGTTATTTTTAAGGCAGAAGTAATGAAGGATTTAGAATTTATAAAAAATAAAATTGGGCTATGAATAATTTTATAAAAAATAGTTTACTTTGTATTATCATTTACTTATTTTTTATCTTTGTTTTTAGTTTATCTTTTTGCAATCTCGAAAAAAGTGTAAATCTTGTTGCCATCATAGTTCAATCAATGGCAATAATTATCGGTGGTTTTTGGGCTTATGATAAATTTGGTTGGGATAAAAAATGTGAAAATATAATTACTTTAAAGGCTGCTTTGATGGAGTATCGACAAAAGCATAATTGGGCTGCTATGGAATATAGAAAGGATAGTAATATTGCTAATTATAAATTAAGTTTAATGAATTCTTATAATCAATTGTCTAAAAAGATTCATTTATCTTATTATGTTCCAAAAGAATTAAGAGCTAAAATTTTTAATACTATATGGTTGACGATTGGAAACGATACTGGTAAAGATTTTGAAAAAATTGATGAAAATTGGATAAACTTTGAAAAGCAGTTAAAAGAAATTTATGATGAATTTGATAAAATTATTTCATAGTTTTTTAATTATCTATCAGTGCGCTTACGACGCTTACAGTGTTGCCTTCTCAAGAGATTGATTACTGTAAAGATAGCCAGACTTTGTTTAATTTGATTTATGTGTTTTTTTATCCTATAATACGCCTAAAGCATATGGATTCATTAATATATCAATTGCCTAAAATAGTAGATGAGGGGAAAAAAGAAGTAGAAAAAATACTAGAAAGACTTTCTGGCTCCAATAAAATATCTCTACAAACAAACGAATTAGTATTGCCATCTAAAGACAGTAATGATTTATGGAGTGGAAGAATGCCACAACAAAAGGAAAATGATTGGATGAACCGATTAATATATGGAGATAATTTATTAACCATGCAAGCACTTTTAGTCGGAGATAAAGAAAGTGGATTACCATCAATGAGAGGTAAAGTTGATCTAATATATATCGATCCTCCTTTCGATAGTAAGGCTGACTACAGAACTAAAGTGAAATTGCCTGGAGTAGACTTAGAACAAAAACCAACTACTATTGAACAATTTGCTTATTCTGATACTTGGAAGGACGGTACAGCTTCTTATTTGAAAATGTTATATCCTAGATTAGTTTTAATGAAAGAGCTTTTATCTGAAAAAGGATCTATCTATGTTCACATCGATGAAAAAGTTGGTGCATATGTTAAAATTTTGCTGGATGAAATTTTCGGGAAGAAGAATTTTTTAAATGAAATTATATGGAACAAAGGATTTAGAGGAACTGAATCAAAAGGAATTTATCAACACTCACATGATACAATTTTTTATTATACCAAAAATTTTTTAAATGATTATGTTTGGAATCAGCAAGGACAGCCATATAAAGATGAAACTCTTGGGAGATATAATAGAATCGACGAAAATGGAAAAAGATATGCATTAATTAAAAGAGTTAAGACGGATGGATCTGTTTATTATGGAAAAACCTATCCCAAGGATGATGGGAAAAATATTAATGATGTTATTTCTCACGTGCCAACTATGGCTTCTACGAACAACGAAAGAATTGGTTACGACACACAGAAACCGGAAAATCTTTTGGAAATTTTAATAAAGGCATCTTCCGATAAAGAAAATGTTGTCGCTGATTTCTTTGCTGGTTCTGGAACTACAGGGGTAGTAGCCGAAAAACTTGGAAGAAAGTGGATTATGTCTGACTTGGGCAAGCCCGCAAACTTAATAATGAGAAAAAGACTGATTGATCAAAATGCTGAGCCATTTTTATATCAATCTATAGGGGATTATCAGAAAGAAGCTCTTGCTTCTTCTGGTCTTTATCGCAGAATCGGAGACTTGGCAAGTGTAGTCGCTCAGCTTTATGGTGCAATTCCTTTTACTGAAGAACAAAATCCCAATAGAAATCTTGGATATATAAAAGATAGTAGAACATTAGTAATGGTTGATTCTCCCAACAAGTTAACTGGCTTAGCTACACTGAAAAAAGCAATTGAATATAGAAATTCATTTATGGGAGGATGGAACAAAGTTGTAGTCCTTGGTTGGAATTTTACATATGATATCACTGAAGCGATTCAATCTTTAAATGATAACAAGTTAGAAGTTTTAGTAATTCCACCCGATTTACTTGATCAGCTTAAAACAAAGTCTAACTATAAAGATTTAATCGATAGCAAAAAAATTAGATTTTCTTCTTTGCAGTATCTAACTATTAAGCCAGTAATTACAGAATCTATTTCTGAGACCGAGGAAAAATTAAAAATAGAGCTAGGTGATTATGTCTTATTATCTCCAGATAATATTCCTCTCGATGAAAAAGACAAAGAAAAACTTAAGGAAATAATAGCTAAAGACCCTCTGTCTTTAATTGAATATTGGAGTATTGATCCTGACTATGATGGGGAAACTTTTCGTAGTAAGTGGCAAGATTATAGGGAAAACATAGAAAATGATAGTGATCCTTATCATGTTATTTCCAAAACATCGCTAATCGTTCCCAAAAAGGAAGATAGGAAAATTTGCGTTAAGGCAGTAGATGTTTTTGGTTTTGAAAGTATTGTAATAGAAAAATTATAACTTTATGCCATCACCAATAAGTATAGGAACAAGGGATATACCATTAAAGATTGCAAAAGAATTAACTGATAAAGTTAATGCTTCTTGGAATAATGGAGAATTACTCTCAAAAGTTTCTTTAGTTACTCAGGATTTGTTAAAATTTTGGTTTAAAGAACCACATACCGAAACTAGATATGTTAATTTCAATCAAGGACAAAGACAAGCTATTTTAAATGTAATATATTTACATGAAATTTTGAACGTTAAGGTGGTAAAGGATATTTATGAAAATATTAATCCAGACTTGCTTTCAGAAATTGATATAGTTGAATTAAAAAAAGATAAATACGAGATACCAAAATATGCCATAAAAATGGCTACTGGAACTGGAAAAACATGGGTTATGCACGCTTTGCTTATATGGCAATACCTTAATGCTAAATATGAGTTAGAAAAATCAGGCAAATTTACTAAAAACTTTTTGTTAGTAGCTCCTGGCATTATCGTTTACGATCGCTTACTTGATGCTTATCTCGGAAAAGAAGATATTAATCAAGAAAGGCATTTTGAAGAATCTGATTTTTACAAATTTAAAGAACTATTTGTGCCTTCTCAGTACAGAGATGATGTTTTTGGATTTGTTCAAAATAGTGTCGCCAAAAAGCATGAAATAGGAAATAAAATTACAGGAGATGGAATGATAGCCATAGCTAATTGGCATTTATTTTTAGATAAAGAAGAAAAAAACGATAATAATAGTTCTCCATTAGATAATATAAGCTCTGTTATTAAAGAATTAAGACCTATCAGTCCTGGGATTTCGGGCGGAAATACATTAGATTCTTTAGATGCTAATTATTTAGGAGGTAAAGAGGTAGATTTTTTATCTAATCTTAAAGATTTAATGGTAATAAATGATGAGGCTCATCATATTCATGAAAATAAGATATACGGAGAAGTCAAAGAAGTTGAATGGCAAAGAAGTTTAAATAAAATATCAAAAAATAAAGGAAACCAATTCATTCAGATAGATTTTTCTGCTACGCCATATGATGTTACCGGTAGCGGACAAAAACGGGTTAAGCATTATTTTCCGCACATTATAGTTGATTTTGATTTAAAAGATGCTATCCGAAAAGGGTTAGTTAAGGTTATTGCTATTGATAAAAGAAAGGAAATAACTGACATAGTATTAAATTATAACGCCATAAGAGAAGGAAATAATGTTATAGGATTGTCGGAAGGACAAAAGTTAATGATTAGGGCTGGAATAAATAAGTTAAAAATTTTAGAAAAAAACTTTATAGAATTTACCAAAGATAAGAATGGTATTTCTGATAAACACCCCAAAATGCTTATTATGTGTGAAGACACTAAAGTTACCCCATTTGTAGCAGATTTTTTAAATGAAGAAGGATGGTCAGATGAAGATGTTATAAGGGTTGATTCTGATAGAAAAGGAGACATACCCGAAACAGAATGGTTAGAATTAAAGCAAAAATTATTCAATATAGATAAACATGAAAAGCCTAAAATTATTGTTTCCGTTTTAATGTTGAGAGAAGGATTTGATGTTAGTAATATTTGCGTTATTGTTCCTTTACGTTCAACTTCTGCCCCAATACTATTAGAGCAGACTATTGGTCGTGGATTAAGATTGATGTGGCGTGAACCAGAATTTATTGAAATTAAACAGGAGAATCTTAAAAGATTGTTGATTGATAAAAAAGAGCCAGAAAATTACATTGATTTATTAACAATCATTGAGCATCCATCTTTTATTCAGTTTTATGAAGACTTGTTAAAAGAAGGATTAATTAGTGAAATCGAAAAAGATCCAAAAGATAGAGAAGGAGTTCTTGGTGACATTATTAAGGTCGGATTAAAAAAAGACTATCAAAAGTACGATTTATATTGGCCATCAATAATTAAAGACTCGGAGGAGGAGTTGATTAATGGAGATATAAATATAGAAAAATTAGAAGCTTTTTCAGCGTATCACTTAGAAAATTTGCAGAAATTTTTTAAAAAAGAAGGGGAGAGCTTTGTTTCAGAAGAATTAACTGTCAAAACAAGGTTTGGGGAATACACAGTAGATGCTAATTTATTTAAATCTCAAAGTTATAATGAATATTTAGAAAAAATATTGAATGTCATTATTAATCGAATGGTAAAAGTTGGCAGCAGAAAAGTCAAATCTTTTCCTGTGATGCAGGTTAATAACTTAGAAATAGTCAAAGCCATTGATAAATATATAAGAAATGGGCTTTTTAATAAGACATTCAATCCTTTTATTGATAATAATTGGAAAATACTTTTACTTAAGAACGGTATTGTTACACAACACATTATTAAAGAAATTGGCAAGCTAATTATGGATATGCAAAACAATACCAATATTAGCGAGGCAATAATAGAGAAACGTTATTTTTCAGAGATTACCGATCTGAGAATGAGGGAAAATTATTCTTTGAAAATAGCTAAAACTATTTATGAAAGATTACCATATCCTTCAAACAGAGGGGGACTAGAAAAATCCTTAATAGAATATGCGGATTCTGATTCGAAAGTTGAATCAATTATGAAAATTAATGAATATTATCATAATTTTGCTAATATCATTTACATAAGAACAGATGGATTTTTATCGTTTTATTATCCAGATTTTATAGTAAAAACAGCAGATAATATATATCTTGTTGAAACGAAATCAGATAAAGATTTGAATGATCCCAATGTTAAGCAAAAACAATTAGCGACACTTGATTGGATTAAAAGAATAAATGAGCTTAACCCCGAAGAAAGAATGGATCGTAAATGGGAGTATGTTTTACTCGGTGAAACACATTTTTATAGCTTAAAGGATAACAACGCCTCTATGGATGAAATATTCCAATTGGCAAAAATTAATGAGTCAAAAGTTTTTGGAAAATTAATTTAATTATCAATAGAAACTTTTCCATTAGTTATGTTCATTTTTCCTTTAAGGCAGCAAAGTAATTCTCTTTTTTCATAAACTGATCCTTGGGATAAGATATATTTGGCGTATTTTTTATAATCCATTTTATCTTCATTTCTTTCATCTTCTTCTTTTATGCCCAATATTTTATATCTGAAAGTATTATACCTTTCCATTTCTCTGTCTAGTTTCTGCTTTATTCCTATCTGATTAATATCCAGATCATCTATTAATTTTGAAAGTTGTTTTATTAATTCTTCTTCTCTCATATATCCGCATTTACAGTGCAGATCCCGACTTCTGGTACAACCATAATAAATATATCTATTTACTGTACCGTCTTTAAGTTTTTTAAACTTTTCATCGGCACTTATACCGGATCCGCATAATCCACAAGTCATTAATCTAGTAAAGGCAAATTCCTTACCTTCTGATTTTATAACCTGACTTTTGACTTGTTGCTGAACCATATCAAACAACTCTTTTGTTATAATTGGTTCATGTTTTCCTGTATAGAAGTTGCTACTCTTGAGAGGATATTCAAACACTCCATAGTAGAATGTATTTTGCAGTATTAAAT
>JAQUGJ010000051.1:0-7312 GCA_028684255.1 Bacilli bacterium
TTGTGTTGCTTTTGGACTAGCATTTAAAGTGCCAGTAATTATTAAACTAGAAATGCCAAATCCAGCACCTTCTAGTAGTAGTTGCGATATAAGTAATATATGGTTTGTTGCTAATAAAACAAGTATATAACTTGTTTTATTATCTGATAATTAATAAAAAAATAAGTAATTTTATAACTACTTATTTTTTATTTTATTCAACAGTAACTGACTTTGCTAAATTCCTTGGTTTATCAATGTCGCATCCTTTTAATTTAGCAGTTTCAAAGGCAATTAATTGTAATGGAATAATTGCTAATATAGTTTGTAATAATGGACTTATTTGAGGAACTATTATTTTAGTATCCGCAAAATTCAATTCATTATTTAAGTTAGAAGTAGTTAAATAAATAATGTAAGCACCTCTAGCTTTTACTTCTTTAATATTACTAATTGTTTTTGAAAAAACATTTTTATCAGTTGCAATAGCAATAATAGGGGTATTTTTTTGAATTAAAGAAATTGTCCCATGTTTTAATTCTCCAGCAGCATAAGCTTCAGAATGAATATAGGCGATTTCTTTTAATTTTAAACTACCTTCCATTGCAATCGGATAATCGATTTTTCTACCAATAAAGAAAATATCTTTTTCCTTATAAATTTTTTTAGCAATTTTACTATAATCTTCATTTAATACTTCTTTTATTAATTTTGGTAACTTATAAATTTGATTGAAAATATCTTCAATTTGATTATCATTAATTAAGTTATTAATATAACCAAGATTTAGGGCGATAAGTGAAAACATCGCTATCTGCGCTAAATAAGCTTTTGTAGTTGCTACTGCTATTTCATATCCAGCTTTTATATATAATACCTCTTTAGCTTCTCTTGCTATAGAAGATCCAACCACATTTACAATTGCTAAAGTATCGATATTATTTTCTTTAGCAATCCTTAAAGAAGATAATGTATCAGCAGTTTCACCAGATTGTGACACTAAAATAACTAAATTTTTAGAGTTGCTAAATAGAGTTTTATATCTATATTCACTAGCAATTTCAACATTAACAGGTATTTTTGCATAATCTTCAATCAATGTTTTACCAATTAATCCAGCATGATATGCACTACCACAAGCAACAATATCAATATTCTCGTATTTCTTTAAATCTGGCATCTTGTCAATTAAAGAAGATATCCCATTTTCAATATAAGGAAACATCGTATCTTTGATAACCTTATCTTCTTCATGTATCTCTTTTAACATAAAGTGACTGTAACCATCTTTTATAGATGAATTTATACTTCCTTCAAAGATAGAAACTTTCTTTTGAATTGGTTCTAATCGACTATTATAAATAAAATAATTATCTTTTTTTAATTCGATTATTTCGTCATTATCAATTAGAATATATTTATTTGTATGATTTAATATAGCAGGTACATCAGATGCTATATAATATCCATTATTGCTAAGTGCTAAAATTAAAGGACTGTCTTTTCTAATAGCATAAATAGTATCTGGTTCATCATCTGAAATAATTGAAAAGGCATAACTACCTTTAATTAAATTTACAAGTTTAGATAAAACTTTTTTTAAATCTTTCTTTTCGTTATATAATTTATCAATTAAAGCACATACTACTTCAGTATCCGTATCCGATTTAAATTTATAACCAAATTCTTTTAATAATTTTTTTAATTCCTCATAATTTTCAATAATACCATTATGCACTAAAGTAATTTTACCAACTTTATGTGGATGGGAATTTACAATACTAGGTTCACCATGCGTAGCCCACCTTGTATGTCCCATACCAATAGTTACATCCTCATTAAAATTTATTTTTTTCTCTAAGGCTTCAATTTTACCTTTTTCTTTAATAATTTTTACCGTTTTATTTTTAACATAGGCTATCCCTGCTGAATCATAACCACGATATTCTAATATTTTTAAACTGTTTATTAAATTTCTTAAAGTATTTTTATCTTTACCAATGTAGCCAACAATACCACACATAAATTCACTTCCTTTCACTATGAAAAAATGTATGATATATTTTTTGTTTTAATCTTTATTTTAATCTTTAAATATATCTTTCGACTTACATAGCCGTAACAGCATCCGCCGAATATTTCGATAACTGTTATCCTCGTCAACCTATAGGTCCAGGCGCTAAATTAATAGATACAACCTTCCGCTATTAACTTTATTACATTATATAAAAAAAAACTTCTTTTGACAATAGAGTTATGTAAACCACTAAATTTGCATTCTTTTTTAAAACATGTTAGTATATAGCCAATTAAGGGGGATATATATGAAAGAAAGAACATATGAAATGGAAAAAAAACAAAGATTAAGACATCAAAGAGATAAAGTCGCAGAAAACATCATTAGAGAAAACAATACTAAAGGATCATTATATACACCATTGTCTTTAGAAGAACTTATGAATGGTTCAAAACAAAGAGTAAAAGTTATAATGAAAGATGCTAAGAAAACAATATTAAAAACAGATTGTGATCTTCATATTCATAATGTAGAATTATTTAAACATGGTAGTTTAGGTAGTGACGCTGATATCTGGAGATTAAGTGATTTAGTAGATGAACTTTTTAGAAATTCTAAAGATCATCTTAAAACATTAAAGACAATCAAGAAATACATAAACAAAAACATAAGATCAAAAAATTATAAATATGCTGCTTTAGTAGATAGTTTATTAGATGGTGTGGCAGAATTAGATTATCAATTAAACGAATACAGAGAAGATACTTTAATGAAAGAAAACTATTATGCAGAACCATTCGCTTATGAGACTAGAGATTTAGACTTTTCAATTGAAACAGGGGTTCGTACATTAGTATTAGACAAAAAAAATAATATAAAAGCCTAAGGCTTTTTTTATTGCCATTCAAAGTTAATTATGTTATTATTTAAAAGGTGATTGAGATGTTAAGACCAAATTTAAAAGATGCAAAAATAAGAACGAAAGATCTTGTTTTAAAAGAAAATTATAAATTAGATAAAGAATATATTTCACTCGGGCAAAATATGACATATCATATTAAAACTTACGGTTGTCAGATGAATGAACACGATACAGAAAACATTAAAGCGATTTTAGAACAAATGGGATTTAAAGAAGAAAAAATAATGGAAAATGCTGATTTTATCTTACTTAATACCTGTGCTATAAGAGAAAATGCTCATAATAAAGTATTTGGAATGTTAGGCCGAATTAAACATTTAAGAGAGTCTAAACCAAATATAATTGTCGGTATGTGTGGTTGTATGCCCCAACAAGAAGTAGTAGTTGAAAGAATAATTAAAAAATACAAATGGATGGATATAATCTTTGGAACCCATAATATTTATGAATTACCTAAACTATTAAATAAAAGTTTAGCAGAAAAAAAACAAGTTCTTGAAGTAATGAGTTGTGAAGGAAACATTGTTGAAGGTATTCCTGCTAAAAGAGATAGTAACTATAAAGCTTGGGTTAATATAATGTATGGGTGTGATAAGTTCTGTACTTATTGTATAGTTCCTTATACGAGAGGAAAACAAAGAAGTAGAGCTTTAGAAGATATTGTTAAAGAAGTAATTGAACTTAAAGAAAATAACTATAAAGAAGTAACACTCCTTGGACAAAATGTAAATGCTTATGGTAAAGATTTAAACGAAGATTATAATATGGCTAATTTATTAGAAGAGGTTGCTAAAACAAATATCGAAAGAATCAGATTTGTTACTAGTCATCCTTGGGATTTTAATGATGATATGATAGAAGTTATTAAAAAGTACAAAAACGTTATGCCTTATATTCATCTACCACTTCAAAGTGGATCTAATAAAATCTTAAAATTAATGGGTAGAAGATATAGTAAAGAAGATTATTTAACACTGTTTAATAAATTAAAAGAAGCCGTTCCCAATTGTTCGATAACAACAGATATTATTGTCGGTTTTCCGGGTGAAGAAGAAGTAGATTTTGAAGATACTTTAGAATTAGTAAATAAGTGCAAATTTGATTCAGCATTCACCTTTATATTCTCAGCAAGAGAAGGGACACCAGCAGCTAAAATGGAAGATAGTATTCCTTTAGAAGAAAAAGAAAGACGATTATATTTATTGAACGATTTAATAAACAAATATTCAAAAGAAGCTAATGGTAAATACTTAAATAAAAAAGTACCGGTTTTATTAGAATCTGTCAGTGAAAAAGATAAAAACAAATTAATGGGTTATACAGATACAATGAAATTAGTAAATGTTAAAACTGATTTATCTAATTTAGGAAAAATAATCGATGTTAAAATAACTAATGTTAAAACATGGAGTATGGATGGAGAAGAATGTTAAAATATACATTCTTTTTGTCTACTTTTTAATTAAAATGCATACATTAAAGTGAGGGGTGATAATGTGGCATCATATAAGGAAATAGTGACAAAAGCTATTGTAGGAAAAGGTAAGAAGTTTTTTACAAATAACTATACCATTAAAACAGAAAATGTACCTACAACAGTATTGGGATGTTGGGTAATAAATCATAAATTTAAAGGTTATAAATCTAGTGATAAAATTGGTATAGACGGTAGTTATGATGTGAATATTTGGTATTCATATGATAATGATTCTAAGACAACTGTAATAAGTGAAAAGATCGAATATAATGATTTATTTAATGTAAAAGCAAGAGAAAATGCGGATACATCTAGTGATACTGATATCATTGTCAGAACATTAAAACAACCATCTTGTTCAAAAGTAAATATAAACGGTAGTTCGATAAATTTCGAAATTGAAAAAGAATTAGGGGTTGAAATTGTAGGAGAAACTAAAATGAAAATTGCAGTTGAAGAAGATGAAGAACCATGGGATGAAATAATTGAAGAAATGAATGAAGAAGTTGAAACGGAAATTGATGAGAGTGTAAACGAAAATTACATGAACTAAATAATGTGTCAACAAAAATGTGTTGACACATTATTTTTGATGTGATATAATTTCAATTAGGAAATGGAGGAATATTATGGCAGTTAAATTAAGACTAAAAAGAATGGGAGCTAAAAAAAGACCTTTCTTCCGTATTGTAGCAGCAGATTCAAGAAGTCCTAGAGACGGTAAATTTATTGAGATAATCGGAACATATAATCCAATTGAAGAACCTGCATCAATACAAGTTGATGAGGAAAAAGCTTTAAATTGGTTAAGTAAAGGTGCTATTCCAACTGATACAGTAAAAGATTTATTTAAGAGTCAAGGAATAATGGAAAAATTCCATAATTCAAAGAGACAAAGTAAATAATGAATCCAATTGAATTAACAGAATACATCATTAAAAACCTTGTTGAAGATCCAGAAATGGTATCAGTTAAACAATTTGATGATGAAGAAAATATTATAAATGTTCAAGTATTAGTTGATAGCAAAGAAATCGGTTCAGTAATTGGAAAAGGTGGTAAGATAGCTAATGCCATTAGAACCGTTGTCCAAGCAGCAAGTTATGCAAATGATAACAAAAAGATAATAATTAATATCGACTCTTTTTAACAAAACATTTTGTTTTGTTTTTTATTGATTAAACTTTCTTTTTCTTGAATAATATCATAAATTGTATTATAATAATTTTAGATGGTGAGGGTAGTTATGAAATATGAAAATCTAAAAGTACCAAACCATGTGGCAATTATAGTTGATGGTAATGGTAGATGGGCAACTGAAAGAGGACTATCTAGAAGCATGGGGCATAAAGCAGGGGCAGAAAATTTAGAAAAATTAGTATGCTATGTTTTATCAAAAGGAATAAAATATATTAGTCTATATGTTTTTTCCACAGATAATTTTAAAAGAAGTAAAGAAGAAGTAGATTATTTAATGAATTTATTTGTTAATAAATTTAAAAGAAGTGTTAAAAAATATAACAAAAAAAATATAAAAGTATTATTTTCTGGTAGAGAAAAACCTCTAAAGGAAGAGGTTATAAAAACCATTAAAAAAATGGAAGAAGATACTAAAAATAATAACGGTGGAGTTGTTAATTTTTGTTTAAATTATGGTGGTCATAGTGAAATAATCGATGCTTGTATAAAAATAAAGAAAGATCCTAGTATAAATATTGAAACCTTAGATGAAAAAACATTCAATAAATATTTATATCAAGACTTACCACAAGTAGATTTAATGATAAGAACAGGTGGAGAAAGACGTGTAAGTAATTTTCTGTTATGGCAAATTTCATATGCTGAATTATACTTCACAAAGACTTATTTTCCTGATTTCAATGAAGATGAATTTGATAAAGCAATCGTCGAATATTCTAGTAGAGATAGACGATTTGGAGGTATAAATTATGAAAAAAAGAATAATTAGTGCATTTATCTTAGCAATTGTATTTATTCCTATATTATTAATTGGTGGATTACTATATGATTCATTGGTTGTATTAATTACAATAATTGGATTAAAAGAATTATTAGCAGTTAAAGAGACAAAGAAGAAATTACCAGCTTTTATTAAAGTAATTTGTTATACCTTATTATTTTTATTATTAGTAACAGGTATAATAAATGATAAGACATTAACATTAAACTATACAATTTTATTAGCACTGTTTATTACACTTTTAACACCGACAATTGTTTATCATGATCGAAGCAAATACAGCGTAAATGATGCCTTTTATTTAATAGGAGCAATCTTGTTTTTAGGAATATCAATGATGATTTTTATGAATGTTAGAAGTGTTAGAATTGCTTTACCAATTTATTTATTTTTAATATCGATAGTAACTGATACTTTCGCTCTTATTACTGGCATTTTAGTTGGTAAAACAAAACTTTTGGTAGAAATTTCTCCTAAAAAAACTTGGGAGGGATTAATCGGTGGAACTATTATGGGAGTTATTATTCCAACGATGTTTTATGTAATGGTAATCGATCCTAATATATCAATATGGTTAGCTTTAACAATGAGTTTATTTTTATCGTTATTAGGACAAATAGGCGATTTAATATTCTCAGCTATCAAAAGATATTACAATGTAAAAGATTTTTCAGAATTAATCCCTGGACATGGTGGAATCTTAGATAGAATTGATAGTATTATTTTTGTAATGATGGGTTATATGATATTTATTAATTTTATTTAACAAGGAGGATAAATGGATTTATTATTATTTATTTTAATATTGGGAATAACAATATTTATACATGAATTAGGACATTTTATATTTGCTAAAAGAGCAGGTATATATATATATGAATTCTCATTAGGAATGGGTCCTAGAATATTTAAATTTAATCGTAAAAACGATGAAAC
>JAQUGJ010000052.1:0-7302 GCA_028684255.1 Bacilli bacterium
AATACTTTATTTATTATTGTTTGAGGTGACGCTGTTGCATTTATATATAAGCTTTCACCAACATTTATTGTATAACTAGATTTTTCTAGTACTATTCCCGTTGCCTCTTTTAATGATTGCAATTTGGCATAATTATCAATATACCAAATGTTTGAAAAATTAAAATTGCTATAACTTGTTTGATTGTTTATTGTACTAGAAGATTTCTTTAAAGTGTTTGTAGTTTCATCAAAAGTTGTTCCAAATAAGTCATTAGATGTAAAACTATAGTTATTTGATATAATATAATTTCCAGTTGCAACATTTCCTATTATTGCCCCTGAAGTCGTTCCACTAATAATACCAGAATTATAGGTTTTATCCAATAAAGAATTATAACTACTTGACAATATATATCCTACGATTCCACCAGAATTATTACCAGTAATATCAGCGTTATTAGAACAATTTTTTATATTTAATGAAGTTCCATATCCTACGATTCCACCAATATTAGTTGTTCCGCTTATTTTTCCGCTATTGTTAGATAAAGAGATTTCTACATTATTTAAATAGCCACTTATTCCACCAGTATTAGTTGTACCAGTTATTTTTGTTTGATTATTTGCGTTATTAATAATAGTATTGGCACTATAACCAACAATACCTCCAGTATGTAACTCACCATAAATTTCAGATATATTTATAACTTTGTCGATACTAGTATAGTTAGCATATCCTAAAATACCACCAACATAAGAAGTTCCATCGACTACTGTATTATAACTTATTATTGACTTGATATCGTTACCATAAGATTTACCGATTATTCCCGTATATTCTTTACCAACAATTGATGAATCCATAACTGTTAAATTGTGAATGAAAGCACCTTTTGTATTTCCAAATAAACCAGTATATTCGCTACTAGTATAAATGGCTAAATTCTTAATTGTATACCCCTTACCATCAAATATTCCTGTAAAAGGATTACTACTTGTTCCAATTGGAAAATATAAAATATCTTTGAAATCGATATCATTACTTAAGATATAGTAACCATTTAAATTTGAACGAACAATATCAAAATCTCCAGGTTTACTTATATATATCGGTTCTGAAACATCAATATCTATAGTATATATATTATTGATTGTAATTTTTGCAGTTCCATAATTGACACCTTTTATTACGCCATTTGTTATTGTAACTACATCGTTGTTACTAGTTTTATAAGTTAAGGTTAATCCACTAGGATTGTTTACCAAATATTTTATATTTCTAGATTGATTGAGGCCAACAGTTATTTTATCAATTGCAACACTTAATGTTGGTGTAACATTTCCAATCGAAAAATTGATACTACCTTTACTACTGCCTGTAATTATTTCAATTGTATAAATATCATCTGGAATGCTTGTAGCTGAAATAACTGCTAAAGTTTTTCCGTTGATTAGATTATTTTTTTTAATTTGAAATTTATTAGTTACTATCTCTGAGGAACTATTTTTTATTCTATAGTTTAATGTTGTACCATTTCCTATATTTTTAGTGAATGTTTCTAATAATAAAGTTCCACCCGATTTAATTTTATTTTGTTTTACAACAGACTCAATACTAGGTGTAGAAAGCGCATTTATATCTTCTGTATATGCCTTTATAAACACTGAATGTCCATTAGTATATTGATCATTCCATTTAGTTCCATTTAAGGAAGTAAAACTTTGATTAGGCATTATTCCTACTAATTCTTTTTGGAAATTGTTGTTTGTCATATAAGACTGTAGTGGAATGTTATAAACAAAATCTTGATTATTTACAACATCTATCATAACTGCAAATTCTGTTTTAGATAAAGTTATTGGTTGTTCTAATTCATAAGTATAAAAACCCGCGAATTCAATTGTTATTGGTTTGCTGGTTATTTTTTTCATATTAGTGCTATTCAAACTACCATCTACTGAATTTACATAAACGTTTACTTGTGTATTTGGATTTAAAACATAGAAACTTATTTGAGTTAACAATTCGTCTTTGTTTCTTTTATTAAAGACATTAGCACCATATTTTGAACTAGAACGTGCTAAATCACCTGTTGGATTATATTGATAAATATTGTTATAATCGACATCTTTTACAGTAATAACGCCATTTATAAAATTTCCGATTACATAATCTTCATATGAATAATAATTAAATCCTCCATCACCCAAACCGGTTCCCCATGAATTTTGAACAATCCATGCGCCATTTTGCGATGGTTTAGTTCCCTTTGTACCTTTATTAAATTTTTCTTTACTAAAATTATCATCCCATCCAATTATAACCATTGCATGTGGATTGTTATTATACATCACTGATGAATCTGTATAAACAGAACTATAAGTAGTATTATAATAAACATTTGATGTCCCATAAACGTCGGGAGCTGCAGCTTGAAAATAAACTGCCCCATATGTCATTATCAATGTTTTTACTTGCTCTATAAAAGCAGCTCTTTTAATCGCAGTTGCACTGTAATTATTAAAAGAACCTAAAGTATATGTTTGTTCTACACTATAACGAGGATTATCATTTAATGTGTTTGCTAATGTCTTTTTATATAATCCAAATGATTCTGTATAAGGACCTAATCCACTAGTCCAATAAGTAACAGCATCATAAAAATTGCCACCTGCATTAAAGTTTGCAGCTCCATATTCATTACTTAAATCGTAATAAGTATAAGATAATGCTCCTGAAGCATGAAATGGGTTAAAAACCTTCGATACTTTATTTAAATAACGAATATTACTTTCAACTGCTGTCGTTCCTGCAAAGGCCCAACATAAAAGCGAAGTTCCTTGATCTTTAATAGGCGTTAAATAACTTCTTCCTTCAACATTACCTAAAGTAAAACGGGAAGGAAAAACTAAACTCTTAGCTTCTTCGACTAAAACTGTTTCATCAACACTAGGTTTATTTGATGTATAATTAAATTCATAAGAATATGGTCTTAATATTGTTTCTGATTTTGCTTCTTCACTAAGTGATAACCAATCATTATAAGAATAACTGTAAGGTGCTATTTCAGATGCATAAGCAACATTAGAACCAAATAGACAAACTAACAATAGTGCTATTTGAAATAATGTTTTCTTTAGTTTCATCATTACCACCTACTTACTTCAATATTATAGCATAAAATGTCCATATATTAAAGAGTTTTAAAGTTATTGACACAAAAAAAAGCCATATGGCTTTTATTTTGTTTTTTTGTCTTGTGCTTCTAATTTTGCTAAAACTTCTTTTGTTACTTCAATAGTTTTAGTTCTAATAGTATCGGCAGTTTTCTCTAAAATAGGAGTTCCTTTTTCAATTGAATAATCTACTAATTCATTTGCTTTTTCTAATAATTGTTTAGATTTTTCTTTAGCAATTTTCATTACTTTTTCTTTATCTAAATCTTCTAACTCAGTCTTTATTTCAAAAACTTTAGTTTCGATATATTCTTTAACTTCATCAATATCTACTTCTTTCGCTTTTTCAATTAATTCATCTAGTTTTTCTTTTAATTGTTTCCTTGTTTCTTTACCAGATTTTGGCGCAAATAAGATTCCTAAACCTGCTCCAATACCCGCTCCTAACAAAAACTTTCCTAATCCTTTTTTCTTACCCATTTTCTTACTCATCCTCACTTTTCTCCTTTTCTTTTTTACTTTTCTTTTTTCTCTTTTTAAATAAAGAAGTTATTCCATTCATTGTCGCCGTTACAAACTTATCAGTTAAAAGCGATACAATATCTGCAGCCTTATCTACAAGATCGAATAAGCCATCCAGTTTATGTAATTTTGTATTTACATCATCTACAACTTTATCAACTTTTTCAACAGTTTTTATAAGACGAATCGCTAGTACAATCATTATTGCTATTAATATTATTAATAATATATATAGTATTATTGGCAATAAATTATTCATAAACTCCATTAATTATCCCTCTTTTCGTACATTGAATCTATTAAATTAAATAAATCATCATTGTCAACATGTTCTTTAATTCCGTCGTGTTCCCTTTCATCTTGTAACTCTTCTTCGAATTTTTCTAAATTGTTTAAACTGTCTAAACTAGCACTTTCAAGTTCATCAAATATATCTGGTTCTTTTGAAAGTTCTTCAAAAAGGTCGTTTGGTTCAACTATTTCTTCTTTTTTAAATTCACCAGTTAATGTTGACTCTAATTCATCTTCTAGAGTACCAAAAGCTTTTTTTCTTATCATATCAATATTAATATCTCCAGTTCTTGTATTTTCATACGAAGTACTTGGTTTAGGTTGAATATCTTCTTTTGAATAATTCTTATCTAAAATTCCATAAACAGGAGATATAACCGGTGTTGGTTTAAATATTCTTTTTTCTTCTTTTACTTTTACTTTGTAATCACTTTTAATGTTTTTCTTAGAACGTGTTAATCCCTCAAATTCATCATCGTTGAAAAATACCGGATTAGATAGGTTCCCTTCTCTTTTTATTTCAAGCGAAACATCATCAAAATCCGTTTCTGTTTTGCTTTCTTCGGGTGCCGGTATTATAACTTGTTTAACCTCTGTTTTAATAGGTTCTTCTATTGTTTCAGGTTCTTCAATAAAAAAGTCTTTGATTTTTTTAATTATTCCCATTTTATCCCTCACTATCGTCATATTCTAAGAAAATTTCCTCTTCTTCTGGAATGAATTCAGTATAAGTTGTCTCTTTGTTTTCAAAATAATCTTCATTTATTACTGCTTTTATTACATTACTGTTATATTTTATTGTCGACAAAATGTAACTAGCATTTAGGATTACTTTATTAATATCTTCTTTTTTTACTAATGCCTCTATATTGGCATAATTATAATAGAAATTAATTAAATATTTTTCGTCTTTTTTTCTTATTTCTAAATATCCATTTTTATTATTTATCTCTATTTTTTTTGAATAATATATATCATTATTTTCTTCAAATTTAAACTCTTTTTTATAATAATAACTTATTATATCTACATATAAATAATAATAATTGCCATCAGAATAAAGTTTTTCATTATACTCATTAGTGGTAATATATGCTACCCCACCAGGACAAAAATACTTATAACCTTTTCCTATCCGATTATATAAATTGTTATCTTTGGATAAGACAACATTTATTATTGTATCAATATTACTTGTATCTATTCTAACAACAGTACAACCGGCAAGAAGAAAAACTAACAATATCAAAATAGCTTTTCTCATCTTATCACTCTCAATCTAATTATAACAAATGTTTTAAACTTTTAATAGCATTTTAATTCTTTTTTACACTTAATTGATATATATTGTTACCCATATTTGCAAATTTTTTCTCATATTCAGTAGAAACATTGTCTTTTAAATCATCTCCATATAAGTCTAAAGAAATGTTTTCAATTAGATATCCATAATTTACAAGTTCAACTAAGGAAAATTCAAATAATTTTCGATTATCCGTTTTTATTTGTATTTTTTTAGCATTTTTAAAAATATTATCATACTTTTTTAAGAAATTAGTGCTTGTTAATCTTCTATGAGCATGTCTTTTTTTAGGCCATGGATCAGAAAAATTTAAATATAAAGCATCTATTTCTTTATCAAAAACATCTTCTATATTAGTAGCATCCATTCGTATAAAGAATAAATTATCGATTTGTTTTTCTTCAATTTTTTCTATAGCACGAACTAACACACTATCAAATTTTTCAATTCCAATATAATTTATTTCTGGGTTTTTTATTGCCGAATTGATTATAAAGTCACCTTTCCCAGTGCCTATCTCAACATGTAGTTCATTTTTATTATTGAACAATTGATTAAAATTCCCTTTATTTTCTTTATAATCTCTAATTAAAAATTCACTTTTTTCTATTTTGTTTGATGCATCTTTAACATTTCTTAAGCGCATTCTATCACCTTTAGAAATTATAACATATAAAGCACCAAAAATAAATAAAAGCATATAATTTATTAGATAAATAAAGGAGGATTTATGAAAAAAGAAAGAGACTGTGGTATGACTCCATACCCAATATATCCAATGATGCAAGGCCAAATGCCAGGTGCTCAAATGGGACCTGGAATGGGACTTCAAATGGGACCTCAAATGGGACCTGGAATGGCACCTGGAATGGGACCTGGAATGGGACCTGGAATGAGTAATACTCCATCTTGTGACCAACAATTAAATAACCTTAATAGTAAGGTTAATAACTTAGAAAAAAGGGTAACGGCTTTAGAAAATAAAACAGGAAATAGTTACAATGAATCAAATTACTATATGGTTTAACATATAGTTTTTTTATGATTTTTAGAAGCGTCCGCCGCCTCCACCGCCTCCACCGAAACCTCCACCAGAAGAAAATCCTCCACCGGCTCCAAATCCAGATGAACTTTTGCCAGATGAAGCTGCATTTCTTGCATTTGTTGCTGCCGATACTGATGAAATTATTGTACCGTTAATTAAAGAAGTCATATTGTTTATTGTTCTCATATGAATAATATGGGTTACATAAGCAGAATCTTGGTTGTTAATATCCATCTCATCAATTTTTATTTTCATTGTTTTATTCAATTCTTTAGCGCATCCAAATACCATTGCATAAACTAAATATTTTTCCCACAAACTTATATGTGGTAAATCTCTATCTTTAAAATTACCAAAATCATATAAGAAATTACTTAATGCTTTCCATTTTGCGTATTCTTCATTTCCTGAAATTGTCCTTTTAGAAATACTTGCACCATACAATAAAGAAGA
Organism: Bacilli bacterium; assembly: GCA_028684255.1. Taxonomy (GTDB): domain Bacteria; phylum Bacillota_I; class Bacilli_A; order RF39; family UBA660; genus CAKOQQ01. The sequence goes on from JAQUGJ010000052.1 coordinate 6,773, forward strand.
AAACACTATTATAACAATCAAAAATATTGTTTTAAACGCTAAAGGATTATTTGGTGTCCAAATTAAAAATATAAGACCAAGTAAAGACATAGCTACAATTGCTAGACGAATACTAGTTTTTTCTTCAAAAAAATTATAACTTTCACATTCTTTTTCAACGGCATCTTTCCATCTTTTATAGTTAGAAAGGAAACTATTATATCTTTTTTTAGACGCATTTTTAATTTCTTTTAAAGTTACATCATTATCTACAACAATTTTGTTAAAAAACCAGTCTAATAATATTTTTTCAGATTCTGTTAATTCTTGTTCTAATTTTCGTTCAGGATGATATACCAATCTATAGTCATCTTCTACCGCTTCATAATCGATTACTTTTTTAGATATTAAATTGACAATTGCGGATGATAATGATTGTCCATCAATGTTTTTATACATTAAATATTTTACGACTTCTGGACCATAATCATTTGGAAAATCTCTAAAGTATTTATGTTTGAAAGATGGTCTATATTCTTTATCGTGTTGTA
>JAQUGJ010000053.1:0-7253 GCA_028684255.1 Bacilli bacterium
TATCCAATATTCCAGCATTTATCATACTTTCACCATCGACATTTAAAGTAAATACCTCTTTGTCTTTAGGAATTAAATAAGAAGGAAGTGAAAAGTATTCACCTGGATTTTCGATTGCTTCTATAGGATTACCAGCAGTTATTTTTCCTAAAAGGGGAACTTCTATAACATTATCGCTGTTGTCCTTAAATTCATTATCAACTAACAATTCAATGGTTCTATTTTTAGCAGTATCTTTCCTAATGTAACCTTTCTCTTCTAAACAATTTAGATGAGATTGAATTGTCGCTGGTGAGGATACACCTAAAGCTTTTCCTATCTCTCTTACAGTAGGTGGGTAACCATGGCTGATAATATATTTTTTTATATAGATTAAAGTATCAGTTTGTCTTTTTGTTAATTTTTCCAAAATTTTAACCTCCTTTTAATTTTCTATTGACATTATAACACCACAAGTGTAAAAAGTCAAACAAATGTTCACAATTACAATTGACACGAACAAATGTTTGTGATAACATTAAATTAACAAAGGAGTGATGTTATGAAATTTTTATTAAATTTTAAAGAAATCTTAATTTTTATAGCAATTGTTTTATCTTTAACTACTTATGTAAGTTATAACGAAATGTTACAAAGAGTTGCAGATGAACAAAGTATTAATAATGAAATAGTAAGCAATATTGAATAAAATGCTTTTATCTAAAATGAATATTTGATATAATGTATTTATGGTAAAGGTGATAAGATATGGACGAAAAGATTATTAATAATATCCGTAGTTTAGCAATTGATATGATCGATGAAGCTGGAAGTGGACATCCTGGTATTTGTCTAGGAGCTGCTCCAATTATATATACAATATTTGCAAAACATTTAAATTATAATCCAAGTGATCCTAATTGGATCAATCGCGATCGTTTTATAATGTCAGCAGGACATGGTTCTGCATTACTTTATTCGACAATGTTTATGGCAGGTTATGGATTAGAAATTGAAGACTTAAAAAAATTCCGCCAATTTGGTTCTAAAACACCAGGGCATCCAGAATATGGAGTAACACAAGGTGTTGAAGCAACTACTGGTCCTTTAGGACAAGGTATTGGAATTGCAACTGGAATGGCTCTAGGTGGCAAGATTTTAGAAGAAAAATATACATTAGAAAAAGAAAAAAAAATTGATAATGATAAACCTTTAATTAATTACCATATTTATGTTTTATGTAGTGATGGTGATTTAATGGAAGGAATAAGTTATGAAGCTGCTTCTTTTGCCGGGAATTTAAACTTAAACAATTTAATCATTTTATATGATTCTAACAATATAAGTTTGGATGGTATTCTCAGTTATTCTTTTACAGAAAATGTTTTAGATAGATTTAAAGCTTTAGGATGGTATACTGATGTTGTAAAAAATGGTAATTCTGTAAATGAAATAGATAATGCTATTAATAAAGCAAAAAAATCCGGAAAACCTTCTATAATTGAAGTTAAAACTATTATTGGTTATGGTTCAATATGGGAAGGTACAAATAAATCACATGGTAATAAATTAGAATCAGATGATATAACTAATTTAAAAACAAAATGGGGTTTACCAAATGAAAAATTTCATTTTGATTTAGAAGCAAAAAAAGATTTTTCAAATCAATTAACAGAAAGAAGTGCTATTAAATATGAAATATGGGCTTCTAATTATCGCAGATATGTAGAGGAAAGATTAGATAATGACGATAGTTCACTTAAATATTTATTTAATAATCAATTTGTAAATTTACTCGATTATAAATGGGATTTTAGTCCCGATTTAAATGAAGGTACTAGAGTTACTAATGGTCAAATAATAAATGTAATTTCAGAAATGTTACCAAATTTTATTGGTGGAAGTGCTGACTTATCAAGTTCGACAAAAACATATATAAAAAACGGGAAGGATATTGAAGATAATAAATACAATAATAAAAATATTTGGTTTGGAGTTAGAGAACATTTAATGGGATCTGTTTTAAATGGTTTATCATTAAGTAAATTTAAACCATTTGGGTCAACTTTCTTGGTTTTTTCTGATTATATGAAACCAGCAATTAGAATGAGTGCTCTAATGAATTTGCCGGTTACATATATATTTACACATGATTCAATATATGTAGGAGAAGATGGTCCTACTCATCAACCAATTGAACAATTAGCAAGTTTAAGAGCTATACCTAATTTATATGTATATCGTCCTTGCGATGCTAATGAGTTAGTAGGATGCTGGAATTCGATTATTAATAGCAACAAACCTAGTGCTCTTTCTCTTACTAGACAAGATGTTAAACTTTTAACAGAATCAGATATGACAAAAGTAGCAAATGGTGCTTATGTTGTTAGAAATGAAACAGCACGTTTAAATGGAATTATCATTGCTACTGGTTCAGAAGTTTCTTTAGCGTTAAAGGTTGCAAGTGATTTATATACAAACTTTAATATAGATATAAGAGTAATAAGTATGCCTTGTATGGAACTATTTTTAAAAACACCACTTGAATATCAAAAAACATTATTACCAATTGGACATAAAGTAATTGCAATTGAAGCAGGTAGTTCTTTTGGACTTGAAAAGTTTGTCTATAATCAAAATTATTTAATTACTATCGATAAATTTGGAACAAGTGCAAATGCTAAAGATGTGCTTAAATATTGTGAATTTGATTATGACACAGTTAAAGAAAAAATAAAGGGATTACTAAAGTAATCTCTTTTGCATATATAAATTAATTATGAATATAGTATAATATCTTGAATAATATTTGGAAATTTGATAATATGTAGTAAGAGAGGCAGGGTAAAAATGTTACAGGATATACTGATGATTCTATTGGGCCTAGTAGTAGGAGCAATACTTGGATTTTTTATAGCAAGAAATGTAATGAAAAAATATATAAAGAAAAATCCTCCAATAAACGAACAAATGATAAAAGCAATGATGACACAGATGGGAAGAACCCCTAGTCAAAAACAAGTAAATCAAATGATGAAATCAATGGCCAAATATATGGATTAGCCATTGTTTTTTTTACGAAAGGAAAATATGAAAAAAGTTGGAATTATTTTAAGGGAAGATAAATCTAATGAAGGTCATGATGTTTTTTTATGTTATAAAGCTTTTGTTAAAATTATTAAAAAGTATCACTGTATACCAATTGGAATTATGGATATCTCTACAGTTAAGGAAGTAGATTGTATTATATGTCAAGGAGGGGATGACTATAATGATTTTGATTTTGAAGTTATAAAGTACTGTTATGATAATAATATTCCTTTATTAGGCATTTGTTTAGGAATGCAAACAATGTCTATATTATTTAATGGGAAGTTAGAAGATTTAAATAATTTAAACCATAAAAGTAAAGAAAAATATGTTCATAATGTCAATATAAATAAAGATTCTAAATTATATCAAATATTAAGATCTAATAAAATAATGGTAAATAGTCGTCATAAGAGTTATATAACTAAAACCGATTTGAAAATATCTGCTATAAGTGAAGATGGAATAATTGAAGCTGTTGAAGATAGTAGTAAAAAATTCTTTATTGGTGTACAATGGCACCCAGAAAATATGGTCGAATATAATAACATAGAAGAAAAAATATTCGCGTATTTTTTAAAGGGTGATTTATGAATATAAGAGAAATTAATAAAATTGTAAATGGTCAAATATACAATTTTAAAGATGTCAATATCAATAAAATTAAAATAGATAGTAGATTAATAGAAGAAAATGATCTATTTATATCTTTAACGGATGAATATATAGATGATGCTATTAATAATGGTGCTAGAGTTATAATAAGTAACAATGAAATCGATGTTGATATTCCATATATAAAGGTTGAAGATGCCTATCAAGTCTTAATCTTATTAGGGCAAAATATAAGAATAAAATATAATATTCCTTTTATTGCTATTACTGGTTCAAATGGTAAGACAACTACAAAGGAATTAGTTGCTGATATTTTATCAAAAAAATATACAGTTTTAAAAAACGAAAAAAATTATAATAATCATATTGGAGTTCCTTTAACACTTTTTAATTTAGATTCAACTTATGATATCTGTGTTTTAGAACTAGGGATGAATCATTTAAAAGAGATAGAACTATTATCTAATATTGTAGTTCCTGATGTAAGCGTTATTACTAATATTGGAAGTGCCCACATTGGTAATTTGGGCAGTTATAAAAAAATATATAATGCCAAACTTGAAATCATAAAAAGCATGAAAAAAGGAACACTTATTGTAAATAAGGACTCAAAATATCTAAATAAAATAAAAACGTCTTTAAATACTATTAAAATAGGTTTAAAAGACATTTATGATATAAAATTAGAGCAAAATAGAAGTTTATTTAAAAAAACTATTAATAATTGTGAATATCAATTTATATTTAATGTTCCTGGCAAACATTTATTAAGTAATGTTTTAATAGCAATTGAGATTGGATTATTATATGATGTAGAAATAAGTGATATTCAAGAAGCAATTGAAAATTTTAAAATGATCGATAATCGTTTAAATTTAATTTCTAAAAAAAACTTTATCTTGTTAAATGATTGTTACAATTCTAGTTATGAATCTTTACTAGGAAGTTTAGAAGTATTAAAGCTTTACGATTCTAATAAAATACTAATACTAGGTGATATTCTAGAACTAGGGCATTATTCTAAAAAAATTCATCTAAAAATTAAAAGACAATTGAAAAAAATTAAAAATATAACAATATTATGTATTGGTGAATTTACAAAATATGTTAAACTTAAAAACTGTATACATTTTAATAATATTATAGAATTAATAAATTTCTTAGATAAATTTGATTATGATAATAACGTAATTTTAATCAAAGGATCACGAATGATGAAGTTAGAATATGTAAAAGACTATTTAATTACTAAATAGTCTTTTTATTGATAATTATTTTATAATAAGTTATAATTAATTAGGTGATGACATGAAAATAAAATACAATTTATTAGGTAACGATGGATTAGCAAGAAGGGGAAAAATTAAAACCAATTATGGTGAATTTGATACCCCTATGTTTATGCCTGTCGGTACTTTAGCAAACGTTAAAACATTAGTGCCTGAGGAATTAAAAGCAGTTGGTAGTGCAATTATATTATCAAACACTTATCATCTATGGTTAAGACCAGGAGAAGATGTTGTTCATAAAGCAGGTGGATTACATAAATTTATGCACTATGATGGACCAATATTAACTGATAGTGGTGGTTTTCAAGTTTTTTCTTTAGCAAAAAAGAAAGACATAAACGAAGAAGGAGTAAAATTTAAAAGCCATATTGATGGATCTAGTTTATTTTTAACTCCTGAATTAGCAATTGAAATTCAAAATAAATTAGATAGTGATATAGCTATGAGTTTTGATGAATGTATTCCTTATCCAGTAACTTATGAATATGCTAAAGAGAGTACAGAAAGAACTTTAAGATGGGCAAAAAGAGGATTAAAAGTCCATAATAATTTAAATCAATCATTATTTGGTATTGTTCAAGGTGGCGAATATACTGATTTAAGAGAACACAGTGCTAAAGAGACAGTTAAAATGAACTTTGATGGATATTCTATTGGTGGTACTAGTGTAGGTGAAGATAAAGAAACAATGTACAAAATGATCGAAGATGGAATCAGATTTTTACCAACTGATAAACCTAGATATTTAATGGGAGTAGGAGATCCTATTGATATAATTGAAGGAGTTATTAGAGGAATCGATATGTTTGACTGTGTTTTACCTACTAGAATAGCGCGTCATGGCAATGCTTTTACAAAAAATGGTAAGTTAAATATTCGCAATTTAAAATATAAAGAGGATTTTGATCCAATTGAAAATGATTGTGATTGTTATAGTTGTAAAAACTATTCAAAAGCTTATATTAGACATTTATTAGTTTCTAATGAATCTTTAGGAGGTCGATTATTATCGATTCATAATATAAGATTTTTAATTAAATTAACGGAAGATTTAAGAGTTGCAATTGAAAATAAACAAACCTTAGAATATAGAGAAAAATTTATAAAGAGATATAAAGGAGAAGTATGAAAAAAGTAGCAGTTGCCTTTGGAATATTAATTCTTTTAATTGTGGTTTATATTTTTTCTGTTTATAAAGAAGATGAATATAGTGAAAATCTTTTTTATATGGACACTTATATAAGTGTAAAGTTAATAACAACTGAAAGTAAAGCTAAAAAGGCTTTAAAAAATATAGATAAAATCTTTAAAAAATATGATTCTATAACAGATAGATATAAAGAATCAGAGTTAAGTAATATTAACAATGTAGTTGGTACTTATTCAATAAGCAATGAATTAAGAGATGTTTTAGAAGAAAATATTCTTTGGTATGAAAAATCAAATCATTTATTTAATTTCAATATTGGAAATTTAGTGGATATTTGGAAAAAATATCGCGAAAATAAAAATGGTATTCCTAAAGAAGGGGAACTAAATGTTGATATAGATGTTCAAAATATCCAAATAAATGGAAATCAAGTTACAGTAAATAACGCAAATATTGATTTAGGAGCTTCTGTAAAAGGAATAGTTACTAAAATAATAGGACAATATTTAGAAGAAGCTAAAATCACTAATTATATAATAAATGCAGGTGGTAATGTCATTGTTGGCAATAAAATCAACCAATATAAGATAGGTATTGAAAATCCTGATGGTGGTCTTTTAAAAACAATTAAAGTTAATAATAAATGTATTGTTACTAGTGGTGGATCTGAGAGATTTTATGAATACAATGGTGTTAAATATCACCATATTATTGATCCCAATACTAAGTTTCCAGCCAATCATATGAAAAGTGTTACCGTAATATCTGAAGATTGTGCTAAAGCCGATTTTATGTCTACTACATTATTTTTAATGGATATTGAATCCGGTAAAGTTTTTGCTAAAGAAAACAATGTTGATGTTATATGGTATAGTTTAGATAATAAAATAATAGAAACTGAAGGAATTAATAAATATGAATAAAAATGATATTATTTTTAGTGCTTCGATAGTTTTAATTGCAATAGGAATTTTTCTTTATTATAATTTAAAAGAAAATGACAACCTTAAAATTGCTAATGTTTTTTATCAAAATAAAAAATTATTATCTATTAACTTAAATGAAGATGAAAACAATTTATATATTGTAAAAGGATATAATGGGGACGTTAAAATTGTGACTTCTAATGG
>JAQUGJ010000054.1:0-7231 GCA_028684255.1 Bacilli bacterium
ATTTACAAAAAACGAACAAATGTTTGCAAAAAGTATTGACAAACAAATTTATAAGATATATAATACAGGTATACTAAAGGAGGAAACAAAATGGTTAAACCATCTTCAGATAAAACTTTAGATCAAGTTTTATTAGATCTTGAAAAACAATTTGGAAAAGGAGCTGTAATGAAACTTGGTAATAACGAAGTACAAAAATTAGAAGTTATTTCAAGTGGATCGATTAGTTTAGATATTGCTTTAGGAATAGGTGGATATCCTAAAGGAAGAATTATAGAAATATATGGACCCGAATCTTCCGGAAAAACAACTTTTGCATTACATGCAATCGCAGAAGCACAAAAAATTGGAGGAAGGGCAGCTTTCATTGATGCTGAACATTCACTAGATCCTCAATATGCCGCTAAATTAGGAGTAAACATCAACGAATTGTTACTATCACAACCAGATAATGGGGAACAAGCTTTAGAAATATGTGAGGCTTTAGTAAGGAGTGGAGCAATTAGTATAGTTGTAATCGACTCTGTTGCAGCATTAGTACCACAAGCCGAAATAGAAGGTGAAATGGGAGAATCTCACGTTGCACTACAAGCTAGATTAATGAGCCAAGCTTTAAGAAAACTTTCAGGTATAATAAATAAAACTAATACAATAGCAATATTTATTAATCAATTAAGAGAAAAAGTTGGGATTATGTTTGGTAATCCTGAAGTTACACCTGGCGGAAGAGCATTAAAGTTCTATTCTTCTGTTAGATTAGATATTAGAAGAGTTGATCAAATTAAAAATGGAACTGATATAATTGGAAATAAGACTTCTGTAAAAGTTGTTAAAAATAAAGTAGCGCCACCATTTAAAATTTGTAATGTAGATATAATGTATGGAGAAGGCATTTCTCGTGAAGGAGAACTTGTCGATTTAGCAAGTGATTTATCAATAATTGATAAAAGTGGTGCATGGTATTCTTACAATGGTGAAAAAATAGGTCAAGGTAAAGAAAATGTTAAAGAACTATTTAAAAAGAATTCTAAATTAAAAGAAGAAATTGAAGATAAAGTAAGAGAACATTATCAGATTAAAGCAAAAGCAGAAACTAAAAAACAAGAAAAAAAATAAGAAACAAAAAGTTCTAAGTAGAGCTTTTTTTGTATAAATAAAAAAAATGTATTCATAATAATTCTAGGAGGAATTTTATGGATAAAAACAAATATAAAGAATTAATAAATCGCCATTATCCTAAGGAAAATATTTTCATAAATGCTTTAATAGCGTTTATAACTGGAGGATTGATGGGAGTCTTAGGACACCTTCTTATGCAACTTTATGCTTATATTTTCTCAATACCAGTAAATGAAGCATCAATTTTTATGATAATTACTTTAATCTTTATAAGTAGTCTATTAACTTCAATGGGTGTTTTTGATAAAATGGTTAATTTTGCTAAATGTGGTTTAATAATCCCAATTACCGGATTTGCACATTCTATGATGAGTGCAGCTTTAGAATATCGAAAAGAAGGCCTGGTTTTAGGAATAGGTGCTAATATGTTGAAACTGTCAGGTACTGTAATTATATTTGGAGTTGTCAGCGCATACGTTTTTGGATTGATAAGGGTATTAATAGGAACAATATGACATTTAAATATAACAATGTATATATTCAAGACGCTAGTACAGTAACAGGACCTTATGAATCTGATGGACCATTTAGCAAACTATATGATAAAAGTTATACTGATTTATATTTTGGTTATCCAACATGGGAACAAGCCGAAAGTAGATTAATAGAAGAAAGTGTCGATATTTTATTAAAAAAAGTAAATAAAACAAAAGTTGATATTGATTTGTTTATATCTGGTGATTTATTAAATCAAATAGTAGCATCTAGTTATGCTGCTAATAAATTAGGAATGCCTTTTTTAGGTATTTATAGTGCCTGTGCTACTAGTTGTGAATCAATAATAATAGCCGCTAATATGATCGAAGCTAAACAAATAAAAAATTGTATTTGCTCAACATCTTCTCATAATGGGGCAGCAGAAAAACAATTTCGCTATCCAGTTGAATATGGAGCACCTAAGAAAAAAACAACTACATTTACTTCAACTGGAGGTGCTAGTGCATATTTAACTTATAGTAAAAAAGGTATTAGAGTAGAAAGTGCTACTATTGGAACAGTAGTAGATTTAGGTGTAAAGGATATTTATAATATGGGGGCAGTTATGGCACCATCAGCAGCAGAGACAATCTATAAACATTTAAATGATACTAAAAGAGAAGTAGGGTATTATGACTTGATACTAACAGGAGATCTAGGAGAGATAGGAAAAAAGATATTAAAAGATTATATGGAATTAGAGTATGGAATCAGTTTAAAAAACTATAACGATAGTGGAACTATGATTTATGATTTAGATAAACAACCCGTTTATTCAGGTGCTAGTGGACCTGCTTGTCTACCATTAGTAACATATAGTAGTATTTTTGATAAGATGAAAAAAGGTGAGTTAAGCAGGGTTTTAATTGTTGCCACCGGTGCTTTAATGAATGCCACAATGGTGAATCAACGTTTAAGTATCCCTAGTATTTCTCATGCTGTTAGTTTGGAGGTAATCGATGATATACTTTAATGCATTTTTATTTGCTGGAACTGTATGTGCAATTGGACAATTATTACTTGATAATACCAAATTAACACCAGGACACATTACAACTATATTTGTAGTTATTGGAGCATTCTTAGATGTATTTAGCATCTATGATAAAATCGTCCTATGGGCTGGAGGCGGTGCCTTAGTACCAATTACTTCATTTGGACATCTCTTAATTCATGGTGCTATGGATATGAGCTTAGATCAAGGTGTAATGGGACTATGTATGGGAATGTTTAATTTAACAGCTTCTGGAATAACATCAGCAATTGTATTTTCTTTTATTTTTTCATTAATTTTTAAACCAAAAAATTAATATGTGTAAAACAAGCAAATTAGCTTGTTTTATTTTTTTTATATTCTTTATTTTATATAGTAATCGTGTTATAATTAAGTAATAAATGGGGAAATAGAGGTATTTATGGAAGAAAAAATAATTGATATATTAAAAAATAACGGTCAAGCTATGAGTATAGACCACATAAGAGAACGTTTAGAGTTAACAACAGTTGAAGGATTAAAAGAAGTAATGAAAAATTTAAATCAACTAGAAGATGATTATAAAATTACTAGAACTAAAAAGAATAACTATATGCTTTTTGATAATACTAATTTTAAAATTGGTACTTTAAGCGTAAATTCTCGCAAATTCGGCTTTGTTGATATTCCTAATGATAATTCTTATTATATTGACAAAAGAAATATGGATAAAGCTATCCATAGTGACAAAGTATTAATGGAAGTAATAGATCATGAAAAAAAAGAGGGAAAAGTAGTTAAAGTTTTATCACGAACAATAAATCAAGTAGTTGGTGAATTTATTTATAAGAAAAACAAAGGTGTTTTAGTATTAGATGACGATAAAATAAATGTTAAAATCGAAATAGACAAAAAAAAGACTATGGGCGCTATGGATGGGCATAAGGTATTAGCAAAAATAACTAATCACGTTAAAGATGATATTTATAGAGGTGAAATATTAAAAGTATTAGGACATAAAAATGATCCTGGTATCGATATTTTATCGATTGTTGCCTCTTTAGGAATAAGCTATACTTTTAGTGAAGATTTAATCAAAGAAGTTGATGCTATACCATATGAAGTAGAAAAAGAAGAACTAATTGGTAGAATAGATTTGAGAGATAAACAAATTTTTACAATTGATGGTGATGATACTAAAGATATCGATGATGCAATTTCAATTGAAAGATTAGAAAATGGTAACTATGTATTAGGAGTACATATTGCAGATGTAAGCCATTATGTTAAAGAAAACAGCTTAATTGAAGAAGAAGCTTATTTAAGAGGAACAAGTGTATATTTAGCAGATCGAGTAATACCGATGTTACCACATAAGTTATCTAATGGAATTTGTTCTTTAAATGAAGGTTCTGATCGATTGACTCTATCTTGTGAAATGATTATTGATGAAAAAGGAAAAATAATCGATAAAAAGATTTTTGAAAGTGTTATAAGTTCTAAAAAGAGAATGACTTATAAAAATGTAAATAAGGTATTAGAAGAAAACATAGTACCAATTGGATATGAAGAATATGAACAACCACTACGATTAATGCACGATTTAGCGCGAATATTAAGAAAAGAAAAAATCAATAGAGGTTATATTGAATTTGATATTGATGAAGCTAAAATTGTAGTCGATGAAAAGGGAACAGCAATCGATGTTGTTAGAAGATATCGTGGAGTTGGTGAAAACATCATTGAAGACTTTATGATTGCAGCAAACGAAGCAGTAGCATCAACTGTTTATTATATGGAATTACCATTTATTTACCGTATCCATGGGGAACCAAATGCTGAAAAAATTCAAAATTTCTTAAAACTATTAAGGGTTCTTGGATATAAAATAAATGCAAGATTAGATAAAGTAACTCCTAAAGTAGTTCAATCAATCTTAGACGATTTAAAAGATAAAAAAGAATTTTATGTTTTATCAAGTCTATTATTAAGAAGTATGCAAAAAGCAATATACGATTACAACAATATTGGGCACTTTGGACTTGCTAGTGACTGTTATACTCATTTTACTTCTCCTATTAGAAGATATCCAGATTTAACCGTTCATCGTTTGTTAAAAAAATATTTATTTAAACACAAAATAGATAATGAAACTATTAATTATTTTGAAAATAAATTACCTTCTTTAGCAAAACATGCTTCTGATGCAGAACAGACATCAATTGAATGCGAAAGAGCAGTTGATGATATGAAAATGGCTGAATATATGTTAAATTATATCGGTAATGAATATGAAGGGATGATAACTGGTACAACAACTTTTGGAATGTTTATTATGCTTGAAAATTTAGTTGAAGGTTTAGTTAGAATTGATTCACTAGCAAATGATAGATATTTCTATGATGAAGAAACATCATCACTTGTAAGTCAAAAAAATAAAAGGGGTTATCGTTTAGGTGATAAAGTGAAAATTGTAGTAACTGCAGCATCTAAGGAAAAAAGAACCATCGATTTTGAAGTTGTAGATAATCGAAGGACAGAACAATTTCAAAAGGTAAAACAAAATGATGGGAGGAAAAAATGAAAAAGATAAAGTGGAAAAATATTCTAGTTTTATTTGTTTTTGTTTTATCGCTAACACTTTTTGGTTGTAACAAAAAAGAAGGCTTAGGTTTAAAGCCTTTTGAAGAAAAAGAAGATCAAATAAAAGAATACAATCTATCAGTTTTTGCAGTAGGAGATGCTTTAATACATGGTTATGTTTATATGGATGCTAGAAAAAGTGATGGAACTTATGATTTTACAAGTATGTTTAGTCATATTAAAGAAATAACTAATGATTATGATTTAGCGTTTTATAATCAAGAGTCTTCAATCGGAGGCTCTAGTTTAGGTTATTCTGGATACCCTAGATTTAATTCACCACAAGAAATTGGTGAAAACTTAGTTGATTTAGGATTCAATTTAGTTGCTTTAGCAAATAACCATACTATGGATAAAGGTGTAACGGGTGCTAAACACTCTGCAAATTTTTGGGCAAATCAAAAATCTGTCTTATCAGTAGGTAGTTATACAAGTCAAGAGGAAAGAGACAAAGTAGTTGTAAAAGAAAAAAATGGTATAACTTATACTTTATTAGGGTATACAACTGTTACAAACGGGCTTGTACCACCAGTAGGATATGAATACTTGATGAATGTTTATAACGAAGAACAAGTTAAAAAAGATATTGCAAAAGTAAGAGATTTAGTCGATATAGTTATGGTATCTATGCATTGGGGCGAAGAAGATATATATAGTCCAAATCAAAGTCAACAAGATCAAGCAAAGTTTTTAGCAGAACAAGGTGTAGATGTTGTAATTGGACATCATTCACATACTGTTCAACCAATAACATTTATTGATGATACTTTAGTTATCTATTCACTAGGAAACTTTATATCTAATCAAAAAGATGTTTCAGTTGGAAACAATATTGGTTTAATGGTTGGATTTAATATAAATAAAAAAGTTGAAAAAGAAGAAACAAAAATTTCAATAACAGAAGTTAAAGGTGATTTGTTCTGGGTTCACTCTTATAATCATAGAGGTTATGAAGTTGTTCCTTTTAACAAAGTAACAAATGCAATGTTAAATAATAAAGATTCGGTTTATTCACAATATAGTTCAATTATTAATAAGTACAATAATGGTGCTATAAAAGTTGGTGCATTTTAATGATTGAAATTAATAACAGAAAAGCAAGACATGATTTTGAAATCATAGATACTATTGAATGCGGTATCGAATTAAAAGGAACAGAAGTAAAATCGATTAAAAAAGGTAATGCGAATATAAAGGATAGTTATGCAATTATCAAAAATGGCGAATGTTTTTTACTCAATATGCACATAAGTCATTATGAAGAAGGCAATCAATTTAATCATGAAGAAACAAGAACAAGAAAACTTCTATTACATAAAAAAGAGATACTAAAAATAAACGATAGTATTCGTATCGACGGATATACTTTAATACCATTAAAAATCTACTTTTTAAAAAACAAAGCAAAGGTTTTAATCGGTATTGCTAAAGGAAAAAAACAGTATGATAAAAGAGAAGATATCAAAAAAAGAGATATTGAAAGAGAATTAAGAAAAAAATATAAAAACAATTAGATTCACGAAAATAAATTAATTGAAAAAACAATCTATTTATGTTATTATATCTTTATGGAAAGGGTGGTAATTTGGATAGTTACAGCGAAACAGGGGAGTACGTAGAAAGAAATGAAACTAGTCCCAAAAAAGTCCTTATAATTATTTTGATTATTTTATTTTTACTAATAGGATCGTTCTTCTTAATAAGATACTTATTCTTCGGTGATAGTAAGGAAGAACTCTTACTAAAAGCTACTAAAGAATATATTATAAAAGATGAAACTAAGTTACCTGATCTTTCAGGAGAATATACAATAATTACATTAGATGAATTACTAGAAAACAAATCAGTCAAAAGCAAACACAAATTTAAAGAATGTAATGAAGAAGAAACTTTAGTAAAAGTTTTCAAATTAGAAAGTGGAAAAATTCATTATGTACCTTTATTAACATGTGAAGATGT
>JAQUGJ010000055.1:0-7089 GCA_028684255.1 Bacilli bacterium
ACCCCAAAGAAAGGTAAAGAGAAATTGCTGGAGAATTTTTAGGATGAACAACCAAGTCAATTCTATCACAATTCTTAAATTCATTAATTGCAATTTTCATCGCCTCTTTTGCATAACCCCTCCTTCTGAATTCTGGACAAATAACTAATCCATTACAACTTGCAATGTTATCCTTTACTTTAAAAGATACGAGACCCAAAACCTTGTCATCCCCTTTTATTAAAAATACTTCACTTTTATTAATGTAATTTAAAAGATCTTCTTCATCAGTTAAGCCATGATAAGTTTTTGAATTAGCTAATTTTTCTATTAAAGCAACAGTTTTTAAATCTTCTAATGTAGCTTTGTTTAATTTAATATCCATAGTTTTTAAATTATTATGAAATTATAATTCTCCTTTAATTTCTTTATAAAATCTTTTAAAGTATAATTTCATAAACTCATCTCTTTCTTTTGCAAGCTTCGTCTGAACAATATTCAGGAAGCCTTTTTTCAATTTCTCTAAAGACGTTAATTCTTTCTTCGATGTTTTTACATCGATTGTCATACTTTAATTTTTCAGTATCTAGCCAAAGATCTTTGTGATTTTGGATCAAATCCCAAAGTTCAACAATTCTTTTTCTTTAATCATAAATTTTTACTAATAATTGATGTATTTAATTTTGATAAAAGATTTTTAACAGATCTCTGCATATCTTCATTTTGTTCAATGAACTCTCCTTCAGACAAATTAGAATAATATTTCCATATATTATCTACTTTTACCATCATCATGTCCGAAAGAAAATATCCAGAAGTTTTAGTTGAATTCACCTTAACGCATAATTTTGCTGGCAAAATTGAAATTGAACCTTCTAAGAAATCATTAGAACAAATTGCATGCCCATAAAGAAACTTAAAATCTAAATATTCTTTATTATACTTTTTAATTAAATCCGAATAATATTGATAAGCAAGGTCATTGTTAAATTGACCATATTTTTTAATAACAGGTAATTTTATATCTTTCTTAGGGTTATCTTCGTCTGAAACTCCATCTAAAAATAAAGTGTCATCTTGAGTTAAGACTGGAATTTTAACTTTCAATTTATCAAAATAATATTTAGCTTTTATAATGGCATTCTCCACCCCATCTCCACCAGTTTCTTCTGGTTCTTCAATTTTGTAATCTAAATCTGAAAGAGAAATAAAATTAATATTTTCATCTTTTATTAATATTCTCACCCTATCAATTTTGTTTTGATTTGTAGTAGCAAATAAAATATTCATATCATTTAAATAAATTTAATAATTTGTGCTGAAGAGCTAATATCTTTTACCACAAACATTGAAAAATACATCTGGAAGTATTTGTATAATACCATCTAATTTACCAATAAACCTATCTGTTCCTGCGGCTTTTATTAAAACTTATTAAGAAGATTAAATATTATTAGACGGAAATTCTACTAGCGTAAAAACAGAAATTAATCGCAAAGTATCTAGAAAAAATTAGATATGCAATAAATCAAAGACCCCCCACCACAGTAAAAATTAACCAAATCCAGGGATTTTGCATAGAAAACCATTTTTCGTCTCTATTATTTTTATTCTTTAATGAAAATTCATTTCCCTCAACATACATATCTTCACCTTCATTCTTAATGCCAATATTAAATCCAGAAATTTTGCTATTAATAAGTCTAGCTCCCTTCCCTTTATTCCAAAAACCAACGTTCTTTTTTCCTTCCACGCTACTATTATTGGAGGAATTCTTTGATTCTATTTTTAATATCTGATCCAATAAAATATTTCTAACAGAATCTAAAATACCAAAAACTTGAGAAGAATTAACAAATAGAGCTATTTCCGTTTCAGTGTCAATTGTTTTTCTTATATTAGCTTCTACTTCTGGTGAATATTTCATATACATTAGATTATCGTTTTTAATATTCTCTAATAGCTTCTCTAGTTGCCCAACTGATTGACTAACACCCATTCTAGAAACCAATTCTTGTGTTTTTGGATCATTATAAAAAATAGGTATCCATCCTCGATATGGATTAAATCCTTTTATGTTTCCTTTTAATATTCTATAATTTGAAACTTTGTCTCTATCATAACCATTAAGTTCCTTATTTATCCAAGAAACGAATTTGTTCTTCTTATGGTTTAAACCTATAATTTTTGCTTCACGTAAAAGATTGGATAATGGAATATCTTTATTAACTATATCTTTTTTAAAGTTGCCTAATGACATTTATTTTAGAAATAATTTTTAAATTGAATAACTTAGAAAAAATATAAATTTTCTCATATTGGTCCAATGCAATACACTAACGATTACCTTTTGCTCTATTATGTATTTTACAAAGCATCTGACAATTCTTAATATCGGTTTTTCCCCCCTTACTCCAAGCAGAAACATGATCTGCATCCATCTCACTTAAATCCCAAATTCTATTTTTATTTACATCGTGTCCAATAGCGCAAAACGGACAATTTGATATTTCTTTTTCTTTAGCTTTAGTCGTCTGTTCTTTATACACCGCCCTCTTGATTACATCATCAAAAACTCTAACTTCAAGCAATTTTGTATCACTTGAACCACCAAGGATATATTCAAAAATTCCTCTACGATTTTTAACGTATGGATCAGCATAAAGTCTCTGTGCCTTATCTGATATTTTTTTAGAATCATAAAACTTTTTATGATATTCCTCATACAATCTTCCCCATTCAAGTCCACACATTTCATTTTCTACATCTATAAACACGCTTGATATCCAATCAATCACACTATTAAAATATCTCTTTAATTCATCAATATTTTTATCGCTGCGATGCTTACTCATATAGTCATCAATATTCCCTTTACTTACCCAATCCAATGCTCTTTCAAAAAACGCTTGTCGATTTGCACTACCCTTTATATACGCACTCCACTTTTGAATATTAGCATTCTGACTATTGCTAAATTCTTCTTTTCCTAATGTAACAAATGAACCAGAATAAATTGCATTTAACAACTCTTGGGGAACAAGTGGAACTCCGGCAATATTAATTGTTTTAAACCATTCCTTTATTTGGCTTTCTGTCCCTTCGCATTCATAAACAAGAAGTTTTGTTTCTAAAATTTTATCCTTTTTGTCTTTTGCCATAGCGCTAAAATACTGCATTCCATTTTCATCTTTAATGGCGAATTTATCAGTAATAAATCTTCCAAGACTAGTAATTCTTTGTTGTCCATCTAAAACTTCCAGATTATTTTCAGAAACCTTATTAAAATAAATCAATCCTATTGGATACCCCTTAAGAACTGAATCAATAACCGCCATTTCTCTTTTACCATCATCGGATGCATAGATATAATTACGTTGATACTCTGGTTGAATAGTAAGCTTTCCAGCTAGACCAAATAAACCCTTGCCTTCAAGCTCGTTATAAACAAATCCTTCGCAAATGTCTTTTACTGTTATATTAGTTTTTAAAATCGTTTCCATATTATTTTATCTTATGTCTAATAAAAATCCTTTGATATGCGGATTGAATTACTTGCCCCTTATTGTTTATAAAATAATTTTTTCTTCCGTCATTACCAATTAAGTTAGCATTTTCATTTGTTTTTCTACCAGACGAACCCGTTTTTGTACCATCTTGTCTCATTTCCCAATAATCATTATATTTTTTCGTATCAGGAATTTCGTCATGACAACCCCTTTGAGTTGCTCCTAAAATTTCAAACTGTTCAGGATTATATTTATTAAGAAAACTAATAGGCACGCCCATTATGCCTTTATAATCACTTGGAATATTCTTTACTGGTAACACTTCTATTGCGTTGTAATTATCATATTTTTTAAATGGTTTTTTAGTTACAAATTTTATAACATCAGCTTCTGTCATTAGAGGCAATGACTGATGTCGACGCCCATGATCAAGATTAGTAAACCACAAACAACCTTTTACAAATAAAAATTTATTATCACCGTCTATTCTAAAATTCGCGACATTTTCTCTTATTGGATAGTCATTTGGAACCTGAAACCATTTATTCCGCCCATCCATTGTAGCTCCCAACCATAATTTGTTATTCTTGATTAATGGAAAAATTTCTTTATAAGTAATTGCATTTAAATTACCGATGATAATAAACTTTTTGTTATAATCAAAAAGTTGCTTTACATATGGACGAAATAAACTAAATGGTGGATTTGTTATTATGATATCCGATTGTTTAAGTAATTCTATACATTCATCACTACGAAAATCACCATCATCATTTAACGGTGTCCATTCATTGTGTTCATTTGCTCTCAGTTGTTCTGCAACATCTTTTAAATTAAACTCGCCGTCTCCATCTATATCATGGGCTTCATTAATAATAAATTTGTTAGCAGTTATTTTTGGACGACCTTTTGATTTTTTAAGCGTTTTGTCGTCACCAAATAATCTTAATTGTGTATTTGCAACAGGTGATGGTTTGTAACTTGTAGTAATAAGTTGTTTTAAACCAAGTTTATTAAAATTAAGTACGAAGTAACGGAAAAAATTACTCTCAAACGGATCATCGCAATTACAATAAATAACCTTTCCTCGAAAAGTATCAAGATTGTATTCTAAATATGCCTCAATTTCTTTTTGAATATCCTCGTATTGAGTATAAAACTCATCGTTCTTGGCTTTTTTTGCCTTGTTAAAGCTACTACTATCTGCCATATTTATTTATTAACTTAATACTAAAAAACATAATTTCTTTACCTTCTCGTGCCCTATATGCAGCATGATTCAAAGAATATTTCATTTTATTTTTCAAATTAACCCAATCATAAATTTTCTCAATTTCTGGAGTATCATCATAAGAAACTATCCATCTAACATTATTTATTCTTTTTATTCTATCAGCAACTTTTCTATGATCATTATCCTTATAGTAATTCATATATAAAGACGGACCCTTAAGATAATATGGAGGATCAAAGTAAAAAATAGTATTTTTATTACTAGATTCTCTCTCAATCTTATCTATAAGCCTTAAAGCATCTAAATTATATAACTTAATATCTTTTTTATGCTTAGCAATTTCTTTTATTTTTTTTATTAGCTCCTCTTTGTTAAAACGACAATCCATTTTGTATTTACCTTCTTGCTTCTGCCCACCAATCACTCCGGCATTTATTATTCCAGATATGTTTGTACGATTAAGAAAAAAAGTAGAAAAGCCTAAAGATAATAAATTTTCTTTATCTTTATTTTTCTGAACCTCTTTTGCTTTATGCCAATTCTCTAAATTTATTTCTATATCTCTTATTAATTTACAAAATTGTTCTGTTCTATTTAAGACGCAATACCAAAAAGCATAGATTGATCTATCATAATCATTAATCGTAATCTTGCTTACTTTATTCTCTAACAATAAATACAAAGCAACAGAAGCGCCTCCTGCGTATGGTTCAATGTAATGTCCAATGTTATTATCTAAACATATTTTCTCAATAAATTTAGATAATCTATTTTTTCCGCCTGGATATCGTAATGGTGAATAAAATTTCATACTAATTTAGATGTATCAATAAGACTTAACAGATCTGCTTCGTCTTGTAACATAAATTCAATTAACGGTATAAGATTATTGGTAGTAGATATAGATTCATTCGGTCCGATACCTATTCTGTAATTATGAATAGATTGATGAAGTTTTTCTAAATCAAAATCATTAAATGCTTTTTTGATTCCTGCTTCCAAAATAAGATCCATAAAAAGTGTTTTTAATCTTGTAAAATTAGTATACTTATTTCTTTTTTTTATAAAAAAGGCTGACTGAAAATAATTATAATTTTTAAGTTTCTTATTTTTCCATAAAGTTTCATCTATTACATACTTTAACACCGCTTCAAATGTTACCCGAGCAAACGATGTTCTCGCGTTCGCAAAAGATTGACTATCTAGGTAATAGCATTCATCAATTATTTTTTTTAATTGGGGAAGAATTTTCTTACGTGTCCATTTGGGATAACTTCTAACGGTACCCCTTTTAGTTTTGGGTATTATTTCTTTATCTTGACCACTTTTACTAAGTCCCATGTTTTTAAATAATTCTTTAAAATATTTTAACTTTTGCTCATTTGTGTGTTGTTTCCTAGAATCAGCCTTTCTCAAAGCGACATCTTCCGCAATTTTTTTTAGAACTTGATTAAAAACTTTATCATCCCCACCGATAACAATCTCTCCTTTTTCATCAAAATCGTAATTCAAATATTCTTTTCCGACACTACTATCTACTATTCTTTCTAGACTAGTTATTTTAAATTCATTAGGATCATTAATAATCTTTAATACTTCTTCATTGTAAACAAAAGATTTAATTTTTTTATATAAAGAATCTCTCTTAAGGTGTGTCTTTTTTTCTTTTAATTCTTTAATCTGTCCATCAATATTAAGGAGTGCAAAATTTGTTTTCGCAGTAGGATTCCAATTCTCATGAAAATTATTATTATGAATATCATCTATTCTCGTAAGTGCTGATTTTATATCAGGAGCTATATTTACCCACAATTCTTTCTTGTCCGTAAAAGAAACTTTTTGAGAGACCTCAATAAATCTATCTTTTTTGTCAGTTGCCAATTCAGGATTTAATAAAATTTTATAAGCTGATATTCTTCGATTTCCATCAAAAATAACAAAATTTTTACCTTTTTTAACGACTGTTAACTCTCCTGGCTGCAAATTACCATTTTGATATTTTAAAATATTTTTTGCGATACGTAATATCTTATCTGCCTGATATCGAGAAATAATTTCTTTTTCATCAGGATTAGGATAATTCTTATCAAATGTTCTCGGATTATTATCCCACAATATTAAATTTTTTAATGCAACTTTTTTAAAATCCCACTTTTGTTTTTCCATAAATTTACAATAATTATATTATCATCTTAATTAAAAACACCTCAAAAAGAGATGTTTTTATTAATTAACAAATTATTCATTACCCTCTGACCTTTTTCGATCTTCTGATAAAAAATACACATGGCTCCGGCGGTAGGACTCGAACCTACAACCCACTCCTTAACAGGGAGTTGCGCTACCATTGCGCTACGCCGGAATGAT
>JAQUGJ010000056.1:0-7011 GCA_028684255.1 Bacilli bacterium
AACATAATTTATTATATCTTGTCAATTAGTTTGTATTCTCGTTAGGGGTCTGTGCCCTAAAAATAAAAAAACACCCCATTTTACTAGGATATTTTTATAAACTTCTTATGGGTGGCTAAGCGCAAAACTTGGAAAACTTTTTTGATGGAATATTTGGTAAATTATTAAAAATATAACCTATTTTATAAAAAACATTTTATCTGAACTAAGACTTTGTTTATTGCCGCACCTTAAACACTCATAACCCACTACATATTTCTCTAACTTATAGTCATTGTTAAAATATCTACACACCCTAACCGGTCCATGAAAATAATTACATTTTTTACAAACATTTACATAATCTTTTCCCCAGTCTTTAATTTGTCTTTGCTCAATAAATATTCCTTGCTTTTTTAAAAACATTATCTCTTCTATATTAACATCTCCTTTTTCATCAGTTTCAAAATCGGCTATTCTCATAGGTGTGTCACACTTCCAGCATTCTGCATTTGAGATTATTCTTTTTTTAGTGTGCATAAAATCGCCACAATGATCACAACGCTGATTATTTAAACAACAAAGAACCTGCGATGGTATAATTCTTTCACCTCTAACCATTTTTAAATCATCTTCGTTTTTTATGTTAAATTGAACTAATACTATTTTATTATCTCTAAAGAATTTTAAAGACTCTTCTTCTGGCTCATGAGTGACAACAATCTCAATTGCGATAATAGGCTTATCGTCTTCGTCAAACAATAAGATATCTGGCTTACAGGTTTTTAAAGATGCTTCTATTTCAAGATTTTTAACTTTATTTAATAAATTTACCGAATGCTTTCTATCGCAAAACTGACAAACCCACTCAATTTGCATTATTTGGTTATTCTGTAATCTATCTTTTATTTCTTGAAATAATAAGGTTTTAAACGCTAAATGAAGAGCTCCTTCTGGAGTACAATTAACTGTTAAGCTCTTATGAGAAAAGTGTGGTCTTCTTAACTGCTTCTCACTCCTTTTTAAAATCATCCCCCCACCACAAACAATGCAATGATAAAAATTACCTTTAGAGGCATCATTAATACTGACTATTTCATTGTGTTGTTTTGCGACGGTATAAAGAATGTCTTTCATAAATTTCAATTTGATTAACCGTATAATTTACTTTTTTATCAAGATTATGTCAAATGTGATATTATTGTCCTCCTCTTAACATAAAAACAGCCTCTACAAGCTGTTTTATATAATCAACTAACCACAGTACTTTTTGATACAAATTTATTTTTTAATTAATTTATATATATCACAACATTTATTATCAAGCAGACAAGCAAATAAAAAAGTTGTTTCTGTGATCGCTTTTTGCATTTTAAAACTTTGAACAACAAAGTATTCTTCGTCTTTTTGTTTACTTTTTTTATTTTTATGATAATTATCTATAATTTTTTCCGCCGTTGGTCCTCCGTGAATACTTGAAGATAATTTAGCATACTCATCTAGTATTTTTTTAAAATCTTGTTTCAATTTTTTTTCAGGAAGTAGTTTATTTAATTCACTGGAATGAAAATTATTTATTAAATAAATAAGAATTTCTTTTATACCAAATTGTTTAGCTATCTTTGATATTTGTTTATTTTCTTCTCCGCCAACTTTCCATGTGGTTTCGTTGGGGTTAATTATCTTATTAAAATTATTAATTTTACTGAAAGATTCTATCGTTTCCGAGTTCTTTAAATTTTTATAATAATCGATCCCAACAGAATCATTATCATCTCTCAGTGCTCTTGTGTAGATATAAAGATGCCTAAAATAGTGTTCTATTAGAGATCTAAATAAAATTGATGATGAATACAAATTATTAGTCTGAACTAAATAATTAATAGAGGATGATATAAATCCGCTTTTTACCATGAACATTAATAACGCCTTGCTTGTGTATTTAAATTTTGACTTTTCAAAAGCCTCAATAATTATAGGAAGTGATGATGCAGACTGTTTAGATAGTCGTTCCATCTGAATGTTAATTTTATTAAAATTATTTAGCATATCTCAAACTAAAACCTTTTTATAAATATTTATTTTTAAACTCTAAAAATGCATTAGCAAATTTTTCGCTTACTAAATAATTACTAAATTGATATTCTTCATTTAATCCATTATTAGTTTTTAAGTTAATAACGCCGTATTTTACGACTGGTATTTGATAATTATCCTTAAACCTTTTGTCTGGTTGACCATTTTTATTAACCTTAAACCACGTATATTCTATGATCTCTGAATCTTTAGGAACTTTTTCTTGCTCAATGAGTTTGGCGCTATTAAAACTAAACTCTACCTCATCTAGGCCAATAACACCAAAATTATCCTTTCCCTGCATAACAATAAAACTTGGATAAAAATACAAATCCGCCCCATTAGCATTACAAAAACACAAAGCCTGCTTATTATATTTGATATCTTCTAGGTCTTTAAGTTCTATTTTTATATCTTTTCTCTCAATCGCCCTAGATGCTGATGATCTAGTTTTTGTCTTATCATTTTCTTCTTCCCTGGTGATGTCCCAAATCTTTTCCATCTTCATTAATTCTTTAAAACTTTCTAGAACATTCTCATATTTTAAAGAGGCATCCTTATCAAAATCGGTATCTAACTGAACATAGGATTCATTTCTTTGTTTTTCCAGTTCTGCAATAGATTCTTTTTGTTTTATAATATTTAACTTTATTTCTTCAACTATTTTTTTATAAACAAATCCAATAATAAATAGGTAAGCAAAAAATAATTTTACTTTTGACCATAATAAATCTTTTTCAACTCTTTCAATGTCTGTAACTAATTCCTTACGTTGATTATGAGCATCTATTATGGACTGCTTTACACCCTCCATATTTTGACTAGTAATTTTATCAGGTTCTACACTAAAAATATTATCTTTTTGTTCTACGGTTGGTTGATGGTTTGTATTATTATTTTCCTCTATCCTTGGACTATTATTTAATTTAGATGAAGAAGAAATTTTTTGTCTTTTATAAATACCTGTTCCTGGAATTCCTGTGTTTAAATATGTTCCATCTTTACCAAAAGTAAAATTTGCACCCCTAATTCCGATAGAAGTGCTTATACCTCCTCTGCTAAAATTTAATCTAACTCCTGGTATTATTTTTATTCTTCTTCTAAAACTCCAACTAGCCATATTTTTATTTTATATCAATAAATTTTTACTTTTTATAATATTTCTCATCTCTCTTATTAAAGGCGGGTAATGTTCCCTCTAAAACCTCAACTATTCTGTTATTTATTTTTTGGTTTTCTATAGCGCCAAGCTCATAAGAAAACCGATTTGTTTTTTTATCATGTTCAACATAAATAATCTGTTCTGCATCAGCGCCAACAGCTAAGTTAGGATTGTGCGTTACAATTATTATTTGTCTTCTTTTTTTTGCTCTTTTTATAAAATTAGCAAGAACTTCAAAAATGCTCTTATTGTCCAAATTATCCTCTGGTTGATCAATAATAAGAGGTATTTCATTTTTATCAATCATTAAGTAAAAAATTAACAACAAAACACCTCTTTCTCCGGGCGACAATTCCGAAAGAGTTTTTCCATCTAATTTTAAATTATAGTTGTTTTTTAAATAATCCAGCGAAAAAAGAAAATCATAAAAACCATGGACATTTTCCACTTGATCACAAACTTCTATTTCTCTTTTTGGCAGACCATCATCAGCACCACCCTCCAATGCGACTATTATCGAACTTAGTATTTCAGATATATCTTTAATATCTAACAAATTTTTTTCTACAAAAAATTCTTTTATTTGGTTTTCGTCAGCACCTCTAAAAAACCCACTTTTTGTTTTATTAATAAACTTTAAAAAATCAGAAACAAAGTGTTCATCTAATTTAAATCCAGCCTCTATTTCTAATTTTAGATTTTTAAAAAACCCTTTATTTTCAATAACCATTTCATCTATCGATGATTTAAAATTATTATATAAATCTAGAATTTCTTTTTTCTTATTAAAAATATCTTTAACTTTTTCAGCTCTCTCTAGTCTTAGTTTTGTTAACTCTATTGCTAATTTGTTTTCAATAAAGTCTTTCTCACTTTTCAGTCCTAAGAGTGTTAATGGGGTAGTTTCGTCTCCCTCTATTTCCTTTTTTACGCGTTCCCACTCTCTTATTTTTTCTTTATATTCTTGAAAATCTCTCTCTGGTTTTGTTAATTGCTCCCTAATTTTATTAATTTTATTTGCCAACACATCTCTCTTAATAACTAAATTATCCCTTAAACACTTATCTTTATCATCACTTGTAAGAAAAATTTCTTTTTCAATTGATTCCTTTGTTTTTAATAAATTATTTATTAAAAGTATTTCTGAATTATATCTATCTAACAATTTATCAATTGAAGTAGAGTCAAATTTGAATTTAATAATATCTTTTATGTTGATTCCGTGCTTTGAATAATTTTCAACATTGTTAACAATATATGAATCAATAGATATTTTTAGCCTTTTAGCGTCTGTTAATATTTGTTGCAATTCTTCTTTATTTTTTGTTTTTTCTACTAACTCCTGGTTTTTCTTACTAATTGAGTCCAGAACATCATTATATTCTTTGTTCAAAGCCAAAAGAGTTGATGATTGCTCATTGTCAGCATCTTTTGTTACTTTTTTTGATGATGGATTAGGAATTTCTTTTGGTTTATTTTTTTTATGACTTTCTAATTCTCTCTCTTTTTCAGATATAGCGCTTTCGATTGATTTTTTATAATCACGATGTTTTTTAGTTTCAGTCTTTATAATTTTTTGAGAAATTTGACTTAGCTCATTCCTTAAAACAACCAAATCAGATTCTATAGTTTTTACTTTTTCTTTTTCAAGTTCATCAAAATTACTCTTACCCAATCTTTTTTCTGGTGGAATATGTAAAAAAATGACATTCTTTAAATTATCGTTGAAATCTTTACCGCTTAAGTCATTGGTAATAATTTCAAAATAACTTTGTGGAAGATATTTGACTTGCTCTTGTTTCGTTATATCAACATCCGTGTCTAGTGATATTTTGATTCCACTCCCATTACCATCTTCCCAGACCATTTCTGCTTCGAAATTATTTGCATAACCATTTTTTTTAAATCTGCTTGTATTCAAAAATGAAAAATTTTTATGTTTATCGCCAGCACTACCAGCGTTTCCAAGTAATCCAATGATGTCAGCAATAGCGCTTTTACCGCTACCTTTATTGCCAATAATTGCAACTAGTTCTTTATTAAATTTTATTTTAACATCATCAAACCAAACTCCACTACTTCCATCGTATTCGCTTTTTTTATTAATTATTAAATAATCAATATATTTTGTTTTGTTTGCGTTAACCCTTTCTAAAACGGGCGGGACTTTACCAATAAAGACTCGATCATCCGGTTCACATATTATTTGTTTTATGCCATCAAAAGTTCTATCAGATTTAATCCATGTAAACAATTCCCCTTTATACTCAGAATGAGAATCAGAACACAATATACATGGCTTATTAAAGGTGTTTAAATAAAAATCTTTTTCTTTTTGATGATATTCATTAAAATTGGGGAATTCACATATATCTATATAATTGTTCATCATTCTTTCTTTATCAGACCCTAGAGAATTTAATAAATCGTGAACGGTTGGATTTGATGGTTCATGCGCTATTTCTGAGTCAAAGCCATGGTCTTTTCTTCCATTATGCACAATAATTACACCTCCTAAATTTTTTATTAGCTCTTGCGCCTTAATAAAATCAACAGATATTGCAAATAAACCCTTCTCATAATCATCACCACCAGCAGCCTTTATGTCTGCCTCTGAATAATTTATTTTTGCTAAAAAGTTCTCTTTAAGAAAAGCCTTTGTGACTTTATGTCCATTAATATATTTTGGAAACATTGCAATGAAATGGACACCATTTCTTCCAAGAGACGCTTTTAGTTCTACTGCTGGAAAAAATTCAACAAAATCAGAATATTTATATTTAGCACCATCTATTTCTATCTCTTTATCATAAACTTCCCATATCTCATCTAATCCGTCAAAGTTTGAATGATCAGAAATTGCAATCATTTCTATTTCATTATCTGCTGCCGCTTTAAAAATATCCTCCACACTTAAATGAGCAGAACTTTCTAATGAATGTTTTGAGTGAATGTGAAAATCACACTTTCTCCAAACCGCACCCTCTAAATCATCTTTATATTTCTTCATATTTTTGACGAATATCTTTAAGCATATTATAATATTAGCACAATTAAATAAGAATGATATAACCTAAACCTTATTTTAAGGCATGGTTACAAGTCCACAAAAGCAGAAATGGTCTTCAGACCAGTTTTTAGCTTTTGTGGCACATATTCGAAAGGGTATGTTAACTGAGTCGGGAGACCTTTTGTGTTATTTACTCTCAACTCAGCTAAAATCAGCTCATTTTCACGGCCTATACAGTCAAATTTGAGCTGTTTGCCCTGTTTTGTGTCTTACCCTATTGCCAAGCTGTTTTTCTTGAAAATAGGACTGTATACGGCTTGACTATTTACTTTTTAAATTTTGCGTAATAATAATTAAGCTATAATTAGCTAAATATGATTTTGCTATTAATAGGACAAGAAAAATCTATTAAAAACCTGGCTGATGACATTTCAAAGGCAAGCTCATTTACTGTGCACAAAAATACTCAACCAAATAATTACGAAGAAAAATATCTTGAAGCAATAAAAAGCGGTCAAGATATTATTTTTATTAGACACCATATAATGCCCAGCGATTACTTATCTATAAGCAGAGATACTCTACCAGAAGATTTTAGAACAAAAGAATCTGGGTTAAAAAAAGATATAACTGTTATTTATTTAAAAGATAATTTAAATCAAAACACTTACGAAATTGATTTTATTTGCTCAAGAATTTCAAAATTAAATTGGCTAATCACAAAAGGCGATGTGTCCGCTGTTGATGTTTTAAATAATATAAACGATTTTAATAAAGTTAGAAT
>JAQUGJ010000057.1:0-6929 GCA_028684255.1 Bacilli bacterium
TAGGGTTTTTCTATATAAATTATCAAAATAAAAATTTAAACCCAGAAAAAAACACAATTTGCAATAATATTGAAATCGTGTCTTCTTTATTAAATGTTCTTTTTATTATAATTATTATACTTAATGATTCTAAAGTTTAAAATAAACTAAGTTGATCAACTTCACTTTCTTTTTTAGCACTTGCATCAGGTAAACCATCTAATATCTTCATATTTTTCATACGTTCAATTAAGGTAGTTGAAACTTTACCTCGTTTTTTTAAATCATCAACACTTTTAAACGGTTCTAGTTTTCTTTCTTCAACTATCTTTTCTGCTACAGTTCCACCTAAACCATCTAGTGTTCTAAATGGCGGCAACAAAGTTTTTCCATCTTCCATTATTAAAAAGTGATTAGCATCTGATTTTTCTAAATCAATATTGGCAAATTTAAATCCTCTTGCTGTAGCTTCAAGTGCTACTTGTAGAACTTCATATATTGCTGTTTCTTTATTACTTGCATTCATTCCTTTTTCTGTTATTTCTAGCATCCTTGTTTTAATAGCATCATATCCTCTTATCATTGCATCAATATCAAAGTCATTACATCTTATTGAAAGATAAGATGAATAATAAAGTATTGGATAATGAACTTTATACCAAGCTATTCGATAAGAACTTATAACATAAGCGGCCGCATGGGCTTTTGGAAACATGTATTTTATTTTATAACAAGATTCTATAAACCAAGATTCTATTTTGTGTTCTTTCATTTCTTGTTCGAATTTCCTCCAAGCATCAGGTTCTTTAGACGCTTTTCCTTTACGAACAAATTCCATTATTTTAAATGCTTTTAAAGGTTCTAAGCCATTATAACTTAAATATACCATTATATCGTCACGACAACCAATTACATTAGAAAATGGTACAATGTTATTTAATATTAAATCTTGAGCATTACCTAACCATACATCAGTTCCGTGAGATAATCCAGATATTTTAACAAGTTCTGCAAATGTTTGCGGTTTGGTATCAACTAACATTTGAATAACAAACTTAGTTCCAAATTCAGGTACTCCAAGAGTTCCCGTTTCACACATAATTTGATCCTTTGTAACATTTAATACCTCTGGACTTGAGAAAATACTCATTGTCTTTTTATCGTCGAGTGGTACTTTAGTTATATCAACTTCACCATTACGATTATAAGGTAGATTAGTTACATCAATAATTGTTTTTTCACCTCTAAGAGATTTTTCCACTTCTTTTTTAGAAATATCTTGTAACATCTTTAAAACTGTCGGATCATCGTGTCCTAATATATCTAGTTTAAGTAAATCTTGATCAATTGCATGATAATCAAAGTGAGTAGTTCTCCATTCTGCACTGCTATCGTCTGCCGGAAATTGAAATGGAGTAAAATCAAATACATCCATATAATCTGGTATTACCACTATTCCTCCTGGATGTTGCCCGGTTGTTCTTTTCACTCCCGTACATCCTTGTGCTAATCTTTCAATTTCTGCTTTTCTTATATTTGTTTTTATTTCTCTTTTTTTACTAGATATACCAGTTTTAATCGGTGAAAATCCTTCAATTTTTCTTATTTCATTGATTAGTTTATCTGCTTGTTCATCTTTTTCAAATACTCTAGGTTCCATTCTATACTCTTCAATAGTTCTTTTAGCATCCTCTATATCATAGGCACTTCTTGTTGTTGATGCCCTTTGTATAGCTGGTTTAATAATACGATTCATTATTTTTTTGCCTTTTAGTTTTTCTTTATCTTCAAAATACCCTAAAACATAACCATAGGCTGTTTTATCTGCTACTGTTCCTATTGTTCCTGCTCTATAAACATTATCTTCTCCAAACAGTACTTTTGTATAAGCGTGAGCACTTGCTTGATTTACACCTGAAAAATTTAAATCAATATCAGGTACTTTATCGGCATTAAAGCCCAAGAAAGTAGCGAATGGCATATCTTGTCCATCTTTTTCCATCCTGCAATTACATTTTGGACAATCTTTATCTGGCAAATCAAAACCAGATGAATATTTAGCCCCTAACAATTCACCATTTTCTTCAAAAATACTATGCTTACATTCAGGACAAACATAATGTGCTGATAAAGGATTTACTTCTGTTATTCCCATCATCGTTGCTACAAACGAAGATCCTACAGAACCACGAGACCCCACTAAATAACCTTCATCATTAGAGTGCTTTACTAATTTTTGAGATATTAAATAAATTACATCGAAACCTCCACCAATAATACCTTTTAATTCGTCATTAATTCGGTTATTAACAATATCTGGTAAAGGATCACCATACATTTCATGAGCTTTAGTAAAAACTAAATCTTTTACAATTTCTGCTGAATTCTCAATTTTAGGTGAAAATGGATTTTTTGCTTGAATTATTACTTTTATTTCTTCACACATATCAGCTATTTTATTAGTATTAGTTATAACAATTTCTTTTCTTAGTTCTTCATCTAAGAAATTAAATTCCTCTAACATTTCATCAGTTGTTCTAAAATATTGATCTGGTATAGTTTCATAACCTTCTGTTTCTAGATATCGCGCTAAAGGATGTCTTCCTTTACCTGGTATGTTTTGATTGACAATTATTTCTCTATATATTTTATCTTCTTTTGATAATATATGGGCATCACTAGTAGCAACAATCAATTTTCTGAGTTCTTTTGCACATTTTATGATTTTTTCTAAGCAATATTTTACTTCTTCCATAGAATTAATATCGTGTCTTGCTACAAGGTGAGTATAGTTGCTCAAAGGTTGAACTTCAATATAATCATAAAATTTCATTACCTCTTTTAATTGTTCTTCAGTTTGATTAAGTGCCGCTTTAAACACTTCACCATTCGAGCATCCACATCCAATAAGTAAACCTTCTCTAGACTCTTCTAATTTATATCTAGGTATTTTAGGTGTAGCTCTAACTATATCAACAGTACTAGCTATACTTAATATTTTAAACAGATTCTTTAATCCATCTCGATTTTTAGCAATAATATTTAAGTGACTTTCCCTACTAAATTTATTTGTATCTTCCTTAGTTGGTAATTGCGCTAAATCTTTAAATGTTAATACACTTATATCTTCTAGTTGTTTTAACATCTTAAAAAATATATAACCAGTATTCTCAGCATCATAATCAGCCCTGTGATGATGTTTTTCTTCAATTGTATCTTCGTCATCATTCTCACTGAAATTAATTCCATACTTTTTTGCTAAAGCAGTTAAATTATGTTTTTTTTGGTCTTTATTCACTAATTGTGAGATTACCATTGTATCTAATATAGGATTATCAAACGGTCCTAAATTATACTTGTAATAAGCCATATCGATCATTGCACGATCAAATTTAGCGTTATGCGCTACTATAGGTAAATCTTTTATAAAGTCTTTAAATCTTTTTACAACATTTTCTTCGGTATCTTTATCTGCTACCATTTCATTAGTGATACCAGTTAACATTGTTATTTCCTTATCAATTAATACATTAGGATTAATTAATTCATTAAACCTCTCTTTAATAATTCCGTCTTTCATAATAACTGCACCGATTTCAATTATAGAATCGTGCAACCCTGGATTAAACCCAGTTGTTTCAGTATCAAATATAACGAATTCTTTCTCTGACATTTCTTCTTCATCATTTTTATGATTAACTACGACATCTAATGAATCATCTGACATTCCTAGCTCTAAGCCATATAGCACTTTAAAACGAGGAAGTTTTTTCTTTTCCTCATTTAAAGAATCGAGTGTTTTTCTTAACTCTTCTATTTTAGGATTATTTTCTTCTAATTCCTTTATATCTTCTTCTAAAGCCTTTATTTGTTTTTTAATCGGTTCTTCTAACTTAGAATTATAAAAACTTACTTCATTGTATATATTTGGAAAAGATTGACAACTATCATGATCTGTTATAGCCACCGCTTTGTGTCCAAATTTAATTGCTTGTTTAACTAATTTTACGCCATCTATAACTCCATCCATTTGACTCATCATAGTATGGGCATGTAGTTCGACACGTTTTTCTGCTTGTGTATCTTTTCTTACTGATTCTTCTTGTTCTTTAACTAAAATCATATCGTTTGCAAAAAGAACTTGATCTTTATCAAAGTTATCCCATTTTATGTTTCCTCTTATCATTGCTGAGGAACCAATCTTAATTCTATCTTTCATTTCATTATATGAATCGGCATCTCTTTCAAATATTTTACAAGTGATGCTTCCAGTTCCATCATTAATTGAAAAAGTAATTAAGTTTATCTTGGCAAATTCTCTGCTATCAACCTTGAAGATTTTTCCTTGAATAACCGCTGGTATCGAATAATCTTCAATTGTCGAATATTCGATTGTTGCTATTTTTTCTACTTTACCTTTAAATCTTCTTCCTTTTATTAAAGTTTCTTCGTCTCTTACAACTTCTTTTATTATAACTTCTTCTTTAGTCTCAGGTATTTCTTCAACATTTAAATCAAAATCGATTTTTTTTATACCAATATGTTTAAAGTCATTTTCTAAGTCTTTAATTACTTTTTTAAACTTCAACTCCTCAGCTTTACCAATTAAGTTAACTTTCAACACATTGTTATCACATATTGGTTCAATTGCTAGAAATTGTTGTAGCGAAGGACGATTTTCACAATATCTTTTTAAAAAATATTGATAAAATTCAATGATTTTTTCATTTTCTATTTCCTCTACCTCAAATACAGCACTTATTGATTCATAATCTTTAAAAGTTTCTTTTAATAAAGATATAAATTCATCGTACACGAAAGAAGGTAATATTTTATCATTACTTATATTAAATCTATATTTTGTTTTATCTGAATTTCCAACTATTTTATTTAAAATAGCATGTTCAAAATATTGATAATAATCCTTATTTAAACCAATTTTATCCAATAATTTTTTTGTTTTTTCTTGCATAAAACCACACCCTACTTTACTAATTAATTATACCAAAATTAAAAATAAATGACTAGTGATAGTCATCTATTTGTGAGATTTTAGTTATATCTTTTTCACTTTCAAGAAGATCTACCATTTTTGCAAAAATAAGTGCTGTTCCTTTTGCATCATAAGTAGCGCGATGATGACTATCTTCGTCAAATTTAACTCCAGCATAGATCGCAACATTATTTAATTTATGTGGAAACTTATTCTTAAACAAAATATTTCTAGATATTTTTAAAGTATCTAAAATACGATTATTTAGTGTTCCTAAATCATATTTTTTATAGGCATTTTTCAAAAATGATATGTCAAAGTCAGCATTATGTGCGACTAGTGGATAATCTTTAATAAAAGCCTTAAATCTTTTTATTGATTCTTCTTCATCGGGTTTACCTTTTAACATTTCATCAGTTATACCTGTTAATTTAGTAATTATTGGTTCTAAAGCCTTATTAGGATCAATTAGTTCACTAAATTCAACCATATTATTATTATTTAAATCTAATAATACAGCCCCTATTTCAATAATAGAGTGCCCTTCTTCTACCTTTAAACCCGTTGTTTCAAAATCAAAAACAACATATTTGTTATTTCTTAATAAATCAGTATTATCTTCTTTTACTTTAAAGGAAAATTTAATATCAAGTCCTATATATCTAAATTTTTTAATTATTTCTTTTTCAATTGTTTTAAATATTAATTGATCTTTTTTTTCTTTTACTTCTATTTTAAATACATATTTATTATAAGAAAAATCTTCAAATTTTTGTTCTAATGATTTATCTTCAAAAAGAGCATTTAAAAAATATCGATAATAATCTACTATCATATTATCCGATATAGAATTACTTTCAATTATTATTTTAATATCATGTTTAAATGATTTGTTTATTCTTTCATTTAATTCTTCAAAGACAATAACCGGTATCATATCATTTACATTTATATAGAAGTTATATTTTGTACCTTCTTTATTCTTTTTAATAACTAAATTCGAAGTTTGAAAATATTTATAATATTCTTTCTTTAAATTTATCTTTATAAACAATTTATTTAAATTATCTTTCATACATCACAACCTTAACTTATTATACCATAAAAAAATAACTATATTAAAAAGTTATTCTTTATAAATATATATCGGTCTTTACCTTGTAAATCCTTCTCAATTGTTACTTTAGAAAAAGGTAAATATCTTTTAGCAATTTTTTTTATTTTCAAACCTTGTTTTTCACCTATTTCAAAGGCAATTAAAGATTTTTTATTAAGATGTTTGTGCACCTTTTTAAGTATCCTAATATAACAATCAAGTCCATCATTTGAAGCATAAAGTGCGAGTGGCGGTTCATTTTTTTTAACCATTTCCATCACTTCTTCGTCATACCCAATATAAGGTGGATTACTAATGATCAAATCATATTTTCCTTCTAGTTCTTCAATTAAATTTCCTTTAATAAAATTAATTTCACAATCGTTTTTATAGGCATTTAATTTAGCAACTTCTAAAGCAGCGTCTGAAATATCAATTGCCGTTATATTTGAATTTGGTAGTTTTTTCTTTAAAGTTATTGCAATACACCCTGAACCAGTACCAATATCAACAATACTTATATTATCTTTATTGATATACTGTAATGTTTTTTCTATTAATCCTTCTGTTTCAAATCTTGGAATTAAAACATTGGGATTGACAACAAAGTTTAAACCATAAAAATCGACATTACCAACTACATATTGTATTGGATGACCTTCTTTGATCTTTTTAATTCCTTCTTTATAATCATCTTTGTTTTCAATATATTTGAATAGATATGTTGCTAACTCAGAAGCATTTTTAAATTGCTCTAATTCCTTTATACCATATTCTATTAATTTATTCACCTTTTAATTTTCTAGCTTGATCTTCTGTTATTAAAGCTTCGATTACCTCGTCTAAGCTTCCTCCTACAAT
>JAQUGJ010000003.1:0-28363 GCA_028684255.1 Bacilli bacterium
CAGTATAAATCCCTAAAATTTGCCTTCTTTTTAATTTATTATTGCTCATAATTTCACCTCTAATAAAAGTATTTACTTTTTTTAAAGATTTATACTATAAATTTTTTATTTCGACACCTTGATAATAATGTTTTAATATTTCAATATAATCATATCCTTCTTTAGCCATCATCAAAGCGCCATATTGGCTCATCCCAACTCCATGTCCATAACCACGACATTTAATTGTTGTTATTTTGTTTTTTTGAGTAATATCACAATTAGTCGATTTCAAATTAAGCATACTTCTAAATTGAGTTCCAGAATAATAGCGACTGTTTATTTTTAACTTATTTATACTCCCTGTTTTATTTTTAATTATATTTTCTATTTTTAATTCATTATCTTTAATATTTAAATTTTTTAACACTTCTAAATCATTGAAAATTTTTGTACTATAATAAACAGGAGAATATTTATCCCAAGCAGAACTAACGCTTTTTAAATATGGCTGAGGTATTCCAAAAACATTTTCGCTATTTTCTGTATTTCC
This sequence comes from Bacilli bacterium, assembly GCA_028684255.1. GTDB lineage: Bacteria > Bacillota_I > Bacilli_A > RF39 > UBA660 > CAKOQQ01. The sequence continues at coordinate 533 of JAQUGJ010000003.1, forward strand.
ACTACTTGTTGAAAAGAAAAAAGCTTCAATTACTTTTCCATTATATTCTATATATTTTCCACTTGTTTCAACTACTGCTGTTTTTATTTTATTGATGTTTTCGTAATATTTGTCTTTCCACACCTCTTTTAAATAATCAAAATCAAGATAAACTTGATTAGAGATATCATCTACAACATCAAATTCTTGTTTATAGTTATATGCCATTTTCTTCATTGCATAAGTTCTAGATGCAACTGCTTGAGCTTTTAAAGCCTCTAGCGGATAAGTAATTTGCATTTCACCTGCTAATACTCCTACAATATATAATTCAAAAGGCATTGTCTTTATGGAACCATCATTTTTTTTAACTCGAATCGTCATATTTTTTTTATATTCAAATTTTATTTCTTCGTCTTTAATAAATATGTTTACAATAATGGTCGGAATAAGTATTATTGTAATTATTAATAAAAGTAATTTTTTCATATAATCACCTAATATATTTTATACCGATTATAACAATTTATTATTGTTTTTTTTGTCAAAAAAAAGCAGTTTTTTTAATATTGTGATGTATATAAGAAAAAATCGTATAAAAAATTAACTGCTAAATAAGAAATTGATATTGCTAATAGAAAGTAAAATACTCTTGCTTGTATAATTCTATTTTGCTTAAATATTTGATTTATATTTATGCTATCTAAAGACCAGATTGTTATTGGTACTGCTAATACATATAATATTATCTTAACCAATTTTATCTAAAAGCTCGTTTCTTCTTTTATATTTTTCATCTTCTAACACTTTAGATTCATTAAATAGTTTTATACTTTCTGTTATAAAATCAAGGGACTTATTAACATTGAACGCTAATACATTAGCATCATTATGTTCTTTTGCCAAAATTGCTTCTTCTAAATTATCGATCTTAGCACATCTTATACCTTTTATTCTATTAGCAGCTATAGTCATGCCAATTCCTGTTCCACAAAGCAATATTCCAAGTTCTATTTCTTTATTGATTAACGATTTTGTTACTTTATTTGCATATAAAGGATAATCGACACTTTCTGTTGAATTAGTTCCATAATCAATTACTACGTTTTCTTTATTTAAATAATTTATTAATTCATTTTTGAGATTAAATCCTCTATGATCACTTGCTATACCAATTTTCATATAATCACCTTTTCTATATTTAATAATAACATTTTTTGTTTTTTTATTCAATAAAAAAGAGACTCTATCTCTTTCCTACTTTAAATCCAGAAGTTGCCAATAATTGTTTTTGATATTCTCTATCACTTTCCCATAAAACACATTGGCCTTTTTCTATATCATTAGCATCTCCAGTATAAAATTCTTCTGTTCCAAAAAAGTAACTGATATATTGATAATTATCTAACAAATCATAATGTTTAATTTTCATTTCTTCGTTTTTTATTTGTTCTTCTAAGTCATTACGCGTCATACCCATTGCAATCGTTTCTAACTCAATACCTTCGTCTTTTAAATATTCAACTTGATCTTTTACAGCTCTTTTTAAAGCTTTTAATATTTTTTCTTTTTCATCATTAGTTACTGATGAAGAAATTTCTGCATTATTAAATAATATATATTTCCTTGCTTTATTATAATACGCTGTTGCTTTACCAATTATTTTTTTATTTTTTTTAACAAACACTAAATTTCTAACTTCATCGTCTGTTATACTAGCCCTTAGTATTCCATCACCAACATCGTTGATTCTAGCACAACAACCAACTTTATCGCCTAATAAAAAGTTTGCAGGATCATTTGTTTCTAACCACTTATAATAATATTCTTTTTTATTATCATTTGTTGTTATTATTTTCTTAGAATTATATTTGGCTATTTCTTTTGATCTTTCATATAAATCTTGCATTAAATCATAATCATGAGTTGTATATTCTTCACTATATTTTTTAAACTCATTATATAACGGTTCATTTCCCTTTCTAGTTGTATAAGAGTAATTATTTAAATATTTTGTAATATTTCTGATATTAAAATTTAACTTTTGTTCGTTTAAATATTTTTTCATTTTAGAAGATTGATTATATAAGTCTGGTCCTAAACCATCCTTATAGATTTTTTTAATTAGTGGTAAACTTGCTTTATTAATTATGAAATCAGCATAATCTTCATTATAACCAATATCATTTATATTAGTTTTTAAAAAAGATGAAGTAATATTATTTATCTTTTCTTTTCCTAAATTGTTTAAAAACTCCGATGCTCTTAGGTGATGTTCATTATTTCCTGAGAAAAATCCAAGTGCATAACTGAATTTCATATATCCTATTATTTCTTTTTTTGAATAGTCACTTAATTTTTTTTCAATTTTTTGCCATGTTTTATTTTTTAATATGTATTCCTTTACAGCTTTTTTATTACTTGGTATTGATAACATAACTATTTCATTTGGGAAATAATTAAAAGAATTCCCTTTTAAATTATTAATAATATCAACCCATTGATAAAATATATTGATGTTTTCTAAAAAAACATGAGAGTGTGTCCTTTTAAATCTATCAAAATCATTGTCTTTAATATAAGGTAATAAATCGCCTTTATTACATTTTTTTATACCATTATTTGTTATTAATACGCAATCTTCAAAGTTATCAGTTGTAAGTGCGAATATATTGTTTTCTACTTTCTTAACTGCATATTTTTTGTTTTTATCAAAAGAGAATATTAGACAGTCGTATTTAAAGTTTATTTTTTTTGTTGTTGCTTTATTTATTAAAAGATTTGTAAGTAAGGTTACATCTTTAAGTTTTGAATCAATATTAATAACAGATATATTGTCCAAATGATCTATATTAAATGATGGGCAATTATTTGGAATATTTATTTCCTTTAAATTATTACAACCTAAAAAAGATCCCGTCATGATTAAATCGACACTATCCGGTATATGTAATTTCTTTAGTTTGCCAGCTTTTACAAAGGCACCGGAATGAATCGTCTTTATTCCGTCTGGAATATAAAAAGTATTATTTTGATCCAAATCCTCATTTGTGACACTTAATAATTCATCATAAAAAATTCTCATAAAATCACCACCTCATAATTCAATTACATCTTCGTTGTTAATTACTTCTTTGAAGCCTTGATCGTTTATATATTCAATTAAATGTTCAATATTATATATTTCTTTTAATAAAGCGTTTATTATGGTAACAATTATATTTAATAATCCATGATTTTTATTCTGTCCATTAAAAATTACTGCATTTTGTGTATATAAGGAGCTTAATGCATATTCTATTAGTTTATAAGGATTTCCCATAACATTTATGGCATATATTTTATTGTTTGATAAAAAAGCGATTTCTAATTTTTGTTCTCTTACGATTTTTATTATATTCTCGACATCTACTTCTTCACCATTGTTGTTTTTTATATCTATTTGATTTCCTAGTATTAAAATATCTTTACTATCCTCTAAAGTCTTTATTAGAACAGCATTAAACATTACCATATCAAAATTATTTGGAAAACTTTTTAAAGTTTTTTTAATATTATCTAAAAACATTTTTATTTCTCCTTATAAAAAATTATCTTACTTTTTGTTTATTATTTTCCCACAAAACACATTGTCCTTGGTTAGGATTTGAAGCATCTCCTACATATGTAATTTGATGTCCATTAGAACCACCAACAAATACTAGATTTTTTTTCAAATCACTTCTTATAATTTTACAATCATTATTAATTATTTGATTTTTTAAATCATTTAATCCCATACCCATTACGATCATTTCAATTTTTAAATCATCTTTATTTAAAACTGCAACCTCGTCATCAACAGCCCTTATTAATGAATTAAATAATTGTTCTTTTTCTAATTCACTTGTTTCCTTAGATACTTCAGCATTATTAAATAGTATATATTTCCCACTTTCATTATAATATGCTGTAGCTTTACCTATAATCTTTCCTTTTTCTCCATATAGTGCTAAATTACGAACTTCATCATTAAATAAACTGGCTCTTAAAATTCCTTCACCTATTTTATTAACTCTAGCACAACAACCAACTTTATTTCCTAAAACTAAGTTTACAGGATTATCTCCATCTAACCATTCATATTTATATTCTTCTTGTCTATCGATTGTCTTTATTATTTTTTTACTTTTTAGTTTTGCTATTTGTTTAGCTTTTTCATATAAATCCTGCAATATCTCAAAATCATCAGTTGAGTATTCATCACTATATTGTTTTAAACAATCGAATAACTCTTCATTACCATCTCTAACAGTAAATTTAAATACATAAGATTTCTTCAATATCTCTTCATAGGTAATTTTTTTAGTTTCACGTTTTATCTCTTTTTTTATTAATTTAAAACAATTATAGATATCGACTAATTCATTACTATTATAGTATAGTCCATTTGTAGTATTATTTATATTCATAAAATCTTTCATAACTATTTTAGCAAATTCAGGTTCGTATCCATTTTCTTCAAATTTCATACCCCTAAATTTTTCAATAAATTGTTCACATAAACTGTTTTCCATCAATTTTTCAATAAATTCAATTACTTCTTTTTTATTATCTCCTTCAAAAAAACCTAAAACATAACACATTCTAATAAAATCTGTTCGACTTCCACGATACTTAAATTCATATTTATTCATTACACTATAAAGTTTTTTATAGTTCAAAAAAAATTCTGTAATGTTTTTTGCATTTGCTGGAACGGCAAATAATGATTCTTCATTTACTATTTTCTCTTTTTTTAATCTCTTATTATTTTCCATTATATTCATCCATTTAATAAGAATATCGAAATTTTCATTATTCGCTTTATTAAATTCATTATTAAAATCAAAATAATCTATAGAACCTGTTCTTTCTATAGCTTTTTCTACATCATATTTTATTATTTCATTTTCTTTTATTATTTGTCTATCGTAAGGGTCTCCATAAACCGCAAATGAATTATCATCTGTTTTAACAATTTTTGATATTTTTTTTCCCTTAAGTGTTATTTTTTTATTATCATATATAAAATTTATTTTTTTAAATTTTTTTAGTCTGTAAAAATTAAAAGAAAATTGATTTTTTTTAATACTTGCATCAATATTTATAGTTTTTATGCTACCACATCTTGCCCAATTTTGTTCATAATCATACTTTGGCAAATTAATTTCTTTTATTGAATAATTGTTTTTAAAAGCATCCGCATGAATTGTTAATACCGAATCAGGTATGTGTAATTTTTTTAATTTTGTTGCTTTTTTAAAGCATTCCTTATCTAATACTTGTACTTCTTTTGGTATTCTTAAAAAACCTTTCTTAAAATCGGAGTTTAATACTTCTTTTAAGACACCATTTTCTATTAGCATATATATCCCCCATTGATGCTGCTTATTATACATTTTTTTAATTTTTTGTCAAATAAAAAACTGCTTATGCAGTTTCTATTTTTCTTCTGTAAATCCGTATTTACGATTGAACTTCTCAACACGTCCTGTTTTTGTAACTTTTCCTTGTTCTCCTGTAAAAAATGGATGGCATTTATCACAAACTTCAATTTGTAATTCAGCCTTGTTTGAAAACACTTTAAAAGCATTTCCACACGCACAAGTAACAGATGTTTCAACATATGTGTTGTTCTTATCTTTTTTCATACTAGTCTCCTCCCGCCATGACTAATCACAGTCATAGTAATTAAATGCTTCTTTATTATAACAACTAATTATATTTAAAGCAATAGTTTTTTTATTTTTCTTTCCCAAACAATGTTAGTAGATTTATAAATATATTAACAAAATCGAGATATAAATCTAGTGCTCCAATTATAACTACCTTCTTTTGATCCAAATTTGATCTAGATAGAAGTTTTATCTTTTGAATATCATACATAGTTATTCCTAGAAAAACTAAAATTGCTACTATTGAAATAATAATATCTAATAAAGAATTTGATAAGAACAAATTAATAACTGATACTAAAATTATCCCTATTAGCGCCACAAAAATGTATGTTCTGTATTTTGTTAAGTCCGCTTTCAAATAGTCTCCTAAAAACGCAAATAAAGCGAATAAAAATGCTGCTACTCCAAAGATTATGGCAATTGAACTTAATTCATACACAATAAAAATTAAAGAAAATGTCAAACCAGTTAAAAATGAATATACTCCAAACATAGTAATAGCCGTTATGTAATTCAATTTTCTGATTCCTGCTGATAATGCTATTACTAATATTATTTCAGCAAATATAATCCACCAATATAAACCATTATCAAAAATGTTGTAAATTATATTATCTTGCGTTGAAACATAATAAGCGGTTATAAATGTTATTAATAATCCAATTGACATTAGTTTAAAAATATTAGTAAATAATTTTCTTTCTTCCATATCATCACCTATCTAATTATAACATACTAATTTAAAACAATATATTATTAATTTTTTCAATAACGCGCTCAGATATTTTTTGATAGCCCTCTTTAGAAGGGTGTATATCTAAGGGATTTGGCAAATATGTGTTATTTTCAAACAGATCACTAATTCCGACATATTGTATATTATAATCGCTTGCTAAATCCTGAAGTAATTTATTCGCGTATTTCACATCTTCATTCATATTATTTAAATAATAAAAAGGATTATAATAACCAATAACTACTATATCTTCTTTACAATATTGTCTTAAAAGATTAAATAAAATATCTAAATCGTTCATTACTTCAACAATATATTCTTTCGTGTCTTTTTCACTATATCTAATATTGCTTAAAAAATCATTAGATCCAATTGATAAAGTGATTAAATCAGCCTTTACTAAGGCGTTTTTTAAAGTTATTTCTTTCCCATTTACCTCAATTGACTTATTGTTGTTAATATCGTTTATTATATCGATAGTCCTATATCCATTGGTTGCATAATCTTTCACAAAAAATTCTAGTTTTTCTTTTTCTTTTAAAAAGTCACTGACATAATCAGTATATCCATGTACTTCTTCACTAAAAGCATTCGTTCCAAGCGCTAAAGAGTCTCCAAGCGCTAAATAATATACTTCTTTATCCAAATTTAATAAATAAGTAAAGAAAACTCCAATTACTATTAAAGCTATAATTATTATCTTTTTCATAATCCTCCTAAAAAAAAGTAGATTAATCTACTTAATTATATTTCTTCAATTGTAATTTTAGCACCAACATCGTTTAGTTTTTGTTGAATATTCTCATATCCTCTTAGAACATGTTCAATATCTAATATTTTTGTTTTACCTGATGCTTTTAACCCTGCAAGGATTAAGCAAGCACCTGCTCTTAAGTCCGTTGCAACTACTTCCGAGCCTTTTAAATCAGTGGGACCATGTATTTCTATTTTTCGGTTGTTGATTAATTCAATGTTAGCACCCATTTTATTTAAATAATCAATATTTTTAAATCGATTTTCATATAAAGTTTCCTCTAAAGTAGATGTTCCTTCACATTGTGTTAATAGTACTGTTATTGGTTGTTGCAAATCAGTAGGAAATCCAGGAAACCCTAAAGTTTTAACATTAATTGCACTTAAGTTATCTGTTTTAGATACAATGACATGGTCTTCATTTATAGTTAAATCCACTTTCATTTCTTGTAATTTTAATAGTAAATTTTCTATATGCTCAGGGATTATATTTGCTATTTTTAACTTATTTCCCATTAAAGCACCTGCAATAATATAGGTTCCTGCTTCTATTCTATCTGGTATTACTTCTGTATAACAATCGCCAAGTTTTTCAACACCAATGATAACGATTTCGCTTGTTCCTGCACCAGTGATATTAGCACCCATATTGTTTAAAAAAGTTGCTACACTTACTATTTCTGGTTCTTTAGCAGCATTTTCTATAATAGTTTTTCCTTTAGCTTTAACAGACGCTAGCATCGTATTTATTGTTGCTCCAACTGAAGGCATATCTAAATAAACGTGTCCACCTTTTAATTCGTCTGCAAAAATGGTGAATTTGTCTCCTTCTTCTATAACAGTTGCGCCTAAAGCTCTATATCCTTTTAATGTTTGATCAATTGGCCTAGCACCGATTGAACATCCGCCTGGAAAATGCATAGTTACTTTCTTATACTTTCCCAATAAAGAAGACATAAAATAATATGAAGCTCTTAATTTTTTAGAGATAATTTCAGGGATTTCTTTGTTTTCTAAATTTCTAGAATCTATTTCAATATAGCCTTCTTTTTTTACGACTTTTGCTCCTAAATAAATTAGTATCTCATTTAATGCATCTATATCTGAAATATTAGGAACATTATCAATTTTTACTATACCATCTGACAATAAAGATGCTGGAACTAGCGCTACTGCACTATTTTTAGCACCACTTATTTCTATTGTACCTTCTAAGGTTTTCCCACCCTCAATTATCATTTGCAACATATTTATACCTCCCACTACATTTATATGTTTTTCTCTTATTTTGGTGTTTTAGCCTTTATTATAACTACCAAATAAGACTATTTTATCTAAGACTGCCTTTTTGATCGCCGATTGCCCGGCATTTATTATCTTTCTTGGATCATATTCTTTATCATATAGTATTAAAAACTCTCTTACTGCTAAAGCCCATACTACTTGTAATTCAGTATTAATATTTATTTTAGAAATTCCACATTTAATTGATTCTTTTATTGTTTCATCTGGTATACCAGTTCCTCCATGAAGTACTAATGGTATAGATAAAATTGTCGATATTTCCATCATTCTTGCAAGATTGAGTTTAGGTTCACCTTTGTATAATCCGTGAACACTTCCTAATGCTGGAGCTAAACAATCAATATTTGTCTTTTTAACCAATTCTTGGCACTCTTCAATTGTCGCAAATTTAATTTCATTAGCGACTCCATCTTCAGCACCACCAACTGCCCCAACTTCAGCCTCAACAGATATCTTATATTTTTTAGCAATTTTCACTACTTCGTTTGTTATTCTAATATTTTCTTCAATTGGATACTTAGAAGCATCAATCATAACTGAAGTAAAACCACTAGCAATTGCTTTAACACAAGATTCGACACTACTACCATGATCTAAATGGAGTGCTACTGGAACTGTAATCTTTAATTCTTCGATTAAACTTCTTACAACTGCAGTAACCGTTTTATATCCACCAAAATACTTAACCGCTCCTTCGCTTACACCTAAAATAACAGGACTGTTATTTTGTTGGCATTCTTCTAATATAAACTTTGTCCATTCAAGATTGTTTATATTAAACTGCGGAACTGCATATTTTTCTTTAAAAGCTTTTATTAACATTTCATTCATGTTTACTAACACATTATCACCTAACCTTATTATACTATTATTACTTGATTTTGAAAAGTAATATAATCACAGTTTACATTTTATAACACATAATTTAATCCAATTATAATTAATATTAAACCACCAATCAAAGACGCTGATGCTCCAAAAATTTTACTGATTAGGTTTCCTATATTTAAACCAATAAAGGTAAATAAGAAACTTGAAATAGAAAACAAAATTGGTCCTAGGAAAAAACTATTTGATATCGTTTTCAAAGTCATCCCAACTGAGAAACTATCGATACTAACTGCCAGAGCAAAAATAAATAGTTCATATCTTCTTAAAATTCTTACTTCATCTTTTTTAAATGTATCGATAATCATATTTATTCCCACTAAATTTAGTACTAAAGTTACAATTAAATTGGGATTTATATTTACAATACTTATAAAATTATCACTTATATACATTCCAATGATAGGCATTATAAAATGAAATAATCCTACAATGAAAGATAAAAAGAGGATGGTCTTTTTATCTATTTTCAATGTTCCATATGCTAAAGCAAGGGAAAATGCATCCATACTTAAACTAAGGGCTATTATTAATAAAATCATTTCATTCCTCCCCATTAATTATATGAGGTTAAAAATATTTATTTATCATTTCTTTTACAAATAGTTTATATTCGACTTCTTCGTTTACTTGACCTTCTATAAGGCAAAGTGGTGGAAATAAAACACACCACCAATTATTTCCCATACCTTCACCTAAAGTAACTAATACCGATTCATAATATCCTTCATTATAAATAACTCCTTTATATTCTTTATCTGGAAAGTAATTATATCCATAATTAATGTCGAATTTTTGATAAACATTTTGGGACATTAAACTTTTTTCTACTGTGTTATTTATTTCAGGCATACTTGTTATTATAGTCTTTCTTGCATCTTTAATATTTTTTGAATCTTTTAATATTTTATTAAGTTCTTTTTGTACATCATCTTTTACTTCTTCTTTTACTGCTAAATCTTCGTCTTTATTTGAATTAGCAAGAATTCTTATTCTAATCGAATCTTCTGGAATTATAACTTCTTCAACAAAGAAATCACTTATAATTAAATAAAATACAAAAATTAAAGCAATTAACATTATTGTTTTTCTCAAAAAAATCATCTCCTATTTAATAGTGGATGATTTCTTGTTTTTTTATACATTATTTATGATATTTTTCATTATTTGATATTTTGAAAGATCTATATAATTGTTCTAATAAGATGACTCTAAACAATTGATGTGGGAAAGTTAATTTTGAAAAAGATAACTTATAGTTACTGATTTCACTTATTTCTTTATCTAATCCATAAGATCCACCAATGATAAAAGTTATATTAGAATTATGTATAAAAATTTCTTCGATTTTTGTTGATAATTCTATTGATGATAGATTATTTCCCTCTATTTCTAAAGTTATAATATAATCTTTTGAATCAATGTTTTTTAAAATTAATTCTTTTTCTTTTTTTAAAACCGAATTCTTATCAGGTAAATTAATATCGTTTACCTCGATTATTTGGACTTTTATATATTTATTTAATCTTTTTAAGTAATCATTTATTGCTTCAACTAAATATTGTTCTTTTATTTTACCAACACATATTATTTTTATCATATTTCTACCATTTCTGATAATTCATCTTGCGATGTAACAATAATTCTATTAACATTTTTGTTTGCTTCTAAAAGACTATCATTTATTGTTGTTAAAGCTTTTTCTTTGGTATTATTTTCATTACTAAGATGAGCAAGTAAAATATACTTCGTTTTTTCACCAACTATTTTGCTCAAATATTTAGCAGAGTCTTGATTCGATAAATGTCCTTTATCTCCTACAATTCTTATTTTGGTATGATATTGATATTTTCCAGTCATAAGCATTTCAACATCGTGATTACTTTCCATGATATATACAGTTTTATTAATAATTTTGTTTAAAATTTTTTTATTTATATAACCAGTATCTGTTATATATACTAATGATTTTTTATTTTCTGTGAATATATATCCATTTGTATCTTCAGTATCATGTGATAATTTAATAATTTCAATATCTATTTCATCTAATTTGAAATCTTCGTTTATAAATTCATAATTTTTTAGTTCAATACCAAGTTCTTTATACATAATTTCAGTCAAATATATTTTTCCTTTGTACCTTTTACTATATTGTTCTATTCCATTGACATGATCTCCATGACTATGTGTTATAAAGATACTGTCTATTTCATCTAATTTTTGTCCTATTTGCCCTAATTTTTCAATCGTACTTTTCAAACTAGTACCCATATCTATGAGTATTTTATGGTTACTAGTTTCTAAATAAGTACAATTACATTTAGAGCCACTTGCTAAAACACAAATTTTCATTAATACAGACTTAAAGGATTTATAGTATATGATGAGCCTTTATATGGTTCTCCATACCATACTTCAAAATGTAAGTGTGGTCCGGTTGAAGACCCAGTGCTTCCTATCAAACCTATAACAGTTCCTTTTCCTACTATTTGACCAATTTTTGTATAATATTGTTTTGATAAATGGGCGTATCTTGTATAATAGCCATTATTATGATTTACGGTTATATAATACCCATATGAAGAATTATATTTTGCTTCATATATAACTCCATTGTTAGCTGCAAATACTCTTGTTCCTTTTCCGATTGCTAAGTCAACTGCTGGATGGAAATGACGAGTACCTCTGATTGGATGATAACGATATTCATAATATTGTGTTATCATGTACCCACTTTCCGTTGGCCAACGCCAGTTGTATATTGTTCCTCTAGATGGTTGATATCTAGAACCAACTACAACAACTTTATTAACAACCGGTCTTAATAATTGTTTAGACTTAATTTCAACTAATTGTTGTTGACCATTTAATTCAACAATATCATAAGTAATACGATCTAAACCATTTTCACCTTTTTGAGTTACTTCTTCATCTCCAATAATTCTCTTTGGATCTTCGATTTCCTCAGTTACATATTTATTCACTACATCTTGTACTGTTAACTTTTTAACTACTACACCAATCTTGGGATTTAAGAATCCAACATTAATGACACTACCTTCTGATAGTAAGTTTGTTTTACTTGTGAAATTAGAGTTTGAAATAAAAAATTCTTCTAAACTTATCTTGTTTTTAAATGCTACTGATTCAATAGTGTCTCCAATTTCAACTCTATATGTTTTTTGTTTTTCTAAAGTTCCATACAATAAATATTTAGTTAATTCTTCTGCATTGATATATATTTTTTCGCTTACCGGTATCTTAATTTTTTTAATTGTTATTGGTTCATCTATATATACTGTTTGAATTTCTGTTCCTGTTGTTTCAATTTGTAGTTGTTCGTCGTTTATATATAATTTGTAATTTTCTTCACCAACAAAAGTAGAAATAACATTATTTGCGGCTTCTTTAAATGTATTTTCATCAATAACATATATATACTCTTTTTTATCTTCTCTTTTTATTGTTAAACGATATCCTTCAACGGTTGCAGATTTATATTGTCCTATTTTTTCATAGATACTTTCAACTGTTGATAAATCATTATTAAAAGTTGCCACTTTTTTTATTTCAACACCGTTAGGAATTAAAATCCTATCTGTTTCGGCATATACTTTATTTTTATCTATATAATTAAGCATAAAATCATATTCTTTAGAATCTAGTTTATAGTTTTGTAATTCTACACCTAATTTTTTTTCTTCGGTATCTTCTATAAAATCAATTATTTCCTTATCAACAGGTAAGTTATTATTTTCAATATAGTCTAATAAAGCTTGTTTATTTTTTAATTGAATATAAAGTGTTCTTACTTTTTCTTTGGTTTCTTCTTTTTTTAGTAATTCTTGATATTTTAAAACTTCTTGTTTTATTTCTAAACCTTTTTTATTAAAATAATCTGTTAACTCATTTTTATCTGCTACACGACCTAATATTTGATCATCAATATATACTTGATATATAATATTTGGTTCAGCTACAACTTTGTAGTTGTAAGTTGAAAAAAAGATTAAAAAACTCAAAAATACTAATGATATAATCGTTAATATTTTTTTCATTTGTCACCTTTTTCTTTTTTTTGAACACTTGTAAACTTACAAATATTTTTTTGAAACAATAAATCTATTGTTCCTGTAGGTCCATTACGGTGTTTAGCAATTATTAATTCAACATCACTATCAGGTGTTTCCTCATATTTTCCATAATCTTCGCGATATAAGAAAGAAACTATATCAGCGTCTTGTTCTATTGCTCCAGATTCTCTTAAATCACTTAAAATTGGTCTTTGATCTTTTCTTCCTTCAACATTTCTTGATAATTGTGCTAAAGCAATTACAGGAACTCCAAGTTCTAAAGCCATTGTTTTTAATGATCTTGATATTTCTGATACTTCTTGTTGTCTGTTTCCAGAATACTTACTACTTCCTTGAATGATAGTTAAATAGTCAATTACAATTAAATCTAATCCATTTGGTGATGATGCTAGTTTACGACACTTAGCACGAATTTCTCCTACACTGATACCAGCTGTATCATCTATAAAAACGTTCATTTCACCTAATTTAATCATTGCCTCTTCTACTTTACGCCAATCTTGATTTTCTAAACTTCCTCTTTTTAGTTTCGTTAAATCTAATTTACCTTCTGTTGCAAACATCCTCATTAAAAGTTGTTCTGCTGACATCTCTAGAGTGAAAAACGCTACTGTTTTATCGCCTTTTCTAGCAGCATTCATTGCTACATTTAATGCAAAGGCTGTTTTTCCAACTCCAGGACGGGCAGCTATAATGATTAATTCATTTTGATGTAATCCTGTCGTTATTCTATCTAAATCACTGTAGCCTGTTGCTAATCCTGTAATTTCTCCTTTAGTTTTCGATAATTGTTCTAAATCTCTATGAACTTTTTCAATTACTTGCTGAATTTTTTTAAATTCAGAACCTCTTCTATTTTTTACAACGTTTAAAATCCTTTGTTCTGCACCATCTAATACATCGTCAATATTATCTGATGAAGAATATGCATCAGTTACAATTCTAGTTCCTTCATCTATTAATTTTCTTAAAACTGCTTTTTCATATACGATCTTTATATATTCTTCAACATTAGCGGCTGTCGCTGTTGTGGTGATAATTTCAGTAATATATTCTATTCCACCTACACTATTAAGCCATTTTTGTTTTTCTAATGCTGCTGTTACAGTTGTTACATCTATAGCAGATCCTTTTTCATATAATTTTTTTATCACATGAAAAATTTTAGCATTTTTATCAAAATAAAACAATTCTTCTTCTAATCCTTCAACACTTAATTGAAGAGCATATTTAGTCAAAAACATTGAACATAATACTGCTTTTTCGGCATCTATACTATGAGGCATTATTTTTTCTGCCATAAAATCACCTAGCCTTCTTTTACTACTTCTACTTTTAATTTTGCTTTTATTTTTTTATACAATTCGATCTCAACATTATGGAATCCTAACGAAGTTATTGGTTCTTTGATTATAATTGATTTTTTATCTATTTTATAACCTTTATTCAAAAGTTCTTTCTCAATTTGTTTTGAACTAATACTTCCAAACAATTGATCTTCTTTACCAGTTTTAACCTTAAATGTTACTGTAATTTTTTCAATTTCTGATTTGATTTGGTTAGCCTCTTTTGTTTTTTGTATATTCTCTTCTAATTTGTTTTTATTTTCTCTTTCTAAATTTCTTAAATTCTGTTCATTTGCTATCAAAGCATAACCACTTTTTATTAAGAAATTCATAGCGTATCCGTCTTTTACTTCTTTAACTTCTCCTTTTTTACCTTGATTTTTTAAATCTTTAATAAATATTACTTTCATAAAAAACCTCCATAACTAACTATATTATACTATAAAAACGATTAAAAAAAAATCTAATTATAGATTTTTTTACCATCCCCATCTTCTTACATTGAAAATTGTGGTTTTGTTTATTCCAAAAGTTATTTTCTTTTCAGTTGGAATTGCCATATCAATTAAAATCCAACCTTCTTTGTATGCTTTTTGCATTCCGTATCCGGTATCTAATACTATTCCTAGTGTACTTTCAAAATCACTGTTTCTTATTTCGATGATTGTTCCACAAGGAAATTGGCGATGATCAGCGGCAAGTATTCTTAATTCTCCAAATTGATCATCATTGTAATAAATACCATCTTTTATAAGGTTGTGCCATTCGTTTGTCTTCGTTGGACAATAAGTAATTCCTCTACCGTCACAAGTTTTACAATCAGGACCATATTCAGTTAAAGTTCCTGTAAATTTTCCTTTTTTTCCGGTTCCTACTTGAATGATTTCGTCTGTTTTATCTTTTAATATTTTTTCTTCTCCATTTTGGATTATCATTAGTCCATTTTCCCCTTTTACTAATGTATTAACTACATCTACAGGTACGCTTGAACTATATTTTTTTAGGGTTTCGTATTCAATTATTGAATTAACTGCATTTTCACGAGTTCCAAAAGTGTCGATGATTTCATAGTTTTTTACTGTTACATCACTTGTTGTTGCTATGAAACTAACTAAGACAATTTCAATGAACTTTGTTATTATTTGCAGTAAGTTTATATTCATTAAATCCACCTTACCTACACCAAAATTTTAGCATAATTATATATTCAAGTCAAATTGACTCTTTGCGTTGTCAGTCGTTGTTTTTAATACTTCTTCTAATGATATATTTTTTAAATCGGCTATTTTTTGCGCTACTAAAGTTATATTGATTGGTTGATTTCTTAATCCCCTTAAAGGTTCTGGCGATAGATAAGGACTATCTGTTTCTAATAAAAGATATTCAATATCTATCTTTTCAACCACTTCTTTTAATGTTTTGCTATTTTTAAAGGTTAATACTCCGCCTATTCCAAACATTACATTAAACTCTAAAAACCTTTTTGCCATTTCATAACTTGAACTATAACAATGTAAGATGATTTTCTCTTTGTTGATATTTTCTTTTAATATATTATATGTATCTTCTATTGAATCACGACTATGAATTAAAATTGTTTTTTTATTGTCTTTAGCAATTTTTATTTGTTTTAGAAAAATTTCCTTTTGTTTTTCAATATTATTTTTGCCATAATGATAATCTAGTCCAACTTCTCCTATAGCAACTATTTTAGGATGGGAAATGTTTTTTTCTATAAAATCTAAGTCTTTTTTACTTATATTATCAACTGAAGAAGGATGGATTCCAATTGTTCCAAATACATTAGGATATTTTTCTATTAATTCCATTACTTCTTTGTTACTTTCATCATCGTTTCCACTCACAATCATATAGTTATCTTTCATATTAGATACTATTTCATCAATGTTGTCATAATATTCTTTAAATAAATGACAATGTGTATCAACCATTTAAATCACCAAAAAAATTATACCATAATTAGTATAATTTTTCACTAAACAGATTTATTTTTTAAAAACTAACTTTATACCGAAAAAAGTTATTATTCCTAAGTAGCAATAATCAATGTTTTGTTTGGATACAAAGATATTACAGATCATTAATATTCCTAATGCCGTTGTTATTACCGTTAACTTTTGTAATATTTTCTTATTACTATTCATTTCATCACCTAATAATATTTTTACAACAAACGTAGTATAACACTTTATAATTTATTTGAAAAGTGTTTTTTAAAATTAGTAAGCGACATTTTACAACAATTTACATATCTGCTATTTTTCTATTCTTAAAAATAGTGGTTTTGGGTCATTTAAAACAATTCCTTCTTTTAAGCCATCAAAGCTACTGATTGATTCAATTGTTTTTACATCTGTATTTAATTGTCTAAATATTTCTTCTGCTGTTTCAGGTAAATAAGGTTGTAATAATACCGCTCCTACTCTTATCGATTCTAACAAATTATATAAAACAGTTTGTAATCGCTCTTGTTTTAATGGATCTTTTGCTAAAATCCAAGGAGTTGTTTCATCAATATATTTATTACATTTACGATATAAATCAATAATTTGTTCTATTACATCAACTATTTTTAGTTTTTCCATTTTTTCTTCAATTTTAATAGGTAGTTCTTTTGCTGTTTTTATTAAATCGTTATCAATTTCTTCATATACTTTAGGATTTGTAACTATCCCATCAAAGTATTTCTTTTGCATTGCTATTGTACGATTTACTAAGTTTCCTAAAATGTTTGCTAAATCCGAATTAATTCTTTCAATAAGCAATTGACGAGTAAATGTTCCGTCACTTGCAAATGGCATTTCATGTAAAAGATAATATCTAACAGCATCTACCCCAAACTCTTCAACTAAGTCATCTGCATATACAATATTCCCTTTACTTTTACTCATTTTATCATCCCCGAATAATAACCAAGGATGCCCAAATATTTTTTTTGGTAATTCAAGTCCTAAAGCCATTAACATTATTGGCCAATATATTGTATGGAATCTTAATATATCTTTACCAATTAAATGAACATCAGCAGGCCAATATTTTTTAAACATTTCACTTTGCTCTAATTCAGGATCATAACCTAAAAACGTTATATAGTTGCTTAGAGCGTCTATCCAAACATAGACAACATGTTTATCATCAAAAGATACAGGAACTCCCCATTTAAATGATGTTCTAGAAACACACAAATCTTGAATACCTGGTTTAATAAAATTATTCACTATTTCATTTTTTCTACTTTCTGGTTCAATGAATTTGGGATTTTCTTCAATATATTCTTCTAATTTTTTAGCATATTTCCCTAATTTTAAAAAGTAAGCTTCCTCACTAGCACTTTGTACTTCTCTAGCACAATCTGGGCATTTACCATCTATTAATTGGGATTCAGTAAAGAAGGTTTCACAAGGAATACAATATAAACCTTCGTATCTTCCTTTATAGATATCTCCTTGCTCATATAGTTTTTTAAATATTTTATTAACTACTTCTTTATGTTTTGAATCAGTTGTTCTTACAAATTTATCATAACTAGTATTCATAATGTCCCATATTCTTTTAACTTCCGCTGTTTTTTCATTTACATATTCTTGTGGGTTTTTATTTTCTGCTTTTGCCTTCTCTTCTATTTTTTGACCATGTTCATCTGTACCTGTTTGAAAATATACGTCATACCCTTTTAATCTCTTATAACGTGCGATGGCGTCCGCTAAAACAATCTCATAAGTATTACCAATATGAGGTTTAGCAGAAGCATACGCAATTGCAGTTGATATATAATATTTTTCCATAATTTACCTTCTTTCTACAAAAAAAATATTCCATCCTATAAGGACGAAATATCGCGGTACCACCTTAATTTATAATATAATTATACACTCAATAATTTAACGCATATATTACGGTTTATTTAATAAACAACTCAGGAATCATTTAGATAACTATCTTTTTCTAGTTTCACCAGCCCTAGAATCTCTACGTAAGTTTCGTTATTTTCTTTCCATCACAGTTTTTGTGTTATGCAAAAGATTATAACATAGTTTTTTTTAATCTTCAAGATATTTTCCAATAAAATTAGAAACAATATTTATTATTTTGTAATCTATATCGTTTATTTTTTCTAATTCGTCAAAAACTATTATTGTCCCAACAGCATCACTATTAGATACTATTGTCGATATAGCATATGAGCAAGTTTCAATTTTGCCTTCAATTATCTTTAAATCTTTTTGATAATTTTCTAATATTTTTTCTCTTCTTTTTATAGATTCTTCAATATCAGCACTTATATCTTTATTAATGTAATCCTTTTTCAATGGTCCTGATACTGCTATTATAGTTGATAAATCGGTAATTATGATACTATGATTTAAACTACTATATAAAATATCCGCTATACTTTGTGATATATCTATTTGATTTTTTAACGGCGAATGTTTTTTTAAGACAATTTCGTCATTTGTTACAAATATTTCTAATGATACACCATTACCTATTCGAAGATTTTTTCGGATTTCCTTTGGAATTACAATTCGACCTAATTCATCTATCCTTCTTATTACTCCTGTTGCTCTCATAAATCCTCACTTTCTAAAATTATTTTGTCTTTTTTACGATTAATTATACTCTATATGATATAATAATTAGGAGGTGAATTATGAATAACATTGTAGATGCAATAATAGAAATACCTGCTGGTTCACGAAATAAATATGAAATTGATAAATCTAAAAATAAAATAAAATTGGATCGTGTACTATATTCTTCAATGAATTACCCTGCTGAATACGGATATATTGAAGATACCTTAGCAGAAGATGGAGATCCTTTAGATATATTAGTGTTTGCGAGTGAAACAACTTTTCCTGGTTGTCTTGTTTCAGCTCGAATTGTAGGTCATTTAGAAGTTATCGATAAAGGCTTTAAGGATCAAAAGGTAATTGCTGTTAGTAATGTTGATCCTAGATACAACCATATAAATAATTTAGAAGACATTCCAGAACACCAATTATTAGAAATTAAAAATTTTTTTGCAACATATAAAGTATTACAAAAAATTGAAGTCATTGTTAAAGGCTTCCATGGTAAAGAAGAAACCCTTAGATTAATTGAAATTACTAAAGATAATTATAAAAAAAAGACCTTATGAAATAAATTCAAAGGTTTTTTTATATTACATAAAGTAAAATCGAAAAGAAATGTAGGATGCTTGCTGCTAAAACAAATAAGTGAAATATAGAATGCATATATTTTATTTTTTTTCCTATACCATAGAATATTGCACCAATTGTATAAACAATTCCACCACTTAATAATAACCATAAGCCAGGTGCACTTAAATTTTTAATTAATGGATTTATTGCAAAAATCACAACCCATCCCATTGCCAAATAAGAAATAATCGAAAATACTTTGAATTTGTTAATATCTATACAATTTAAAATTATTCCAATAATTGCTATTGTCCAAACAACTGCAAATAACGTCCAACCTACAGGACCTTTTAACGTTACTAAAGTATAAGGTGTGTATGTTCCGGCAATTAATAGGTAAATACTGCTATGGTCAATAATTCTAAATACTCTTTTAGCATTATTAATTTTAAAAGAATGGTATAAAGTTGACATTGTATAAAGTATTATCATTGTGCTTCCATATATTACTGAACTTACAACTGCTGTTGGATTATTGTGGATGGCACTGCATACTGTACAAAGTACTAAAGCTGCTACTCCAAAAAGAGCTCCTATTCCGTGAGTAATAGCGCTCGTTATCTCTTCTCCTAAGGTATATTTGGGAATTGGAATTCTTTCGCTTAATTTTTTCATATTAATTGTCCTCCATCATTTCCTTTATTATTTCTAATAAATCTATTAAATAATATATAAAATGTTTTTCTAATTTTATAATATCTAATGTTATTACTAATTTTTTTCTTCGCATACTCAATCTGAACATTCTACCAAAATCTGTTAACTTCATAAAAAGTTCTTGAGCTTTTACTTTGTTTGTTTGTTCTTCTGTAAGGATTATTTCAACAAAGTTTTTAGATTGTCTTATATCTGTTATTTTTAATGAAGACGCTAATTTTTCAAACCACTCTTGATGCATATATATTATCAGTATATCAGATAATTTCCCAAAGCGGTCTTCTAATTCTTTTTTAACCTCAATTAATTTTGAATAACTATCTATTTGATTTATTTTTTTATGAATTTCTATTTTTAGTTCTTCTTCTAAAACATAATTATCATCTATTGCCGTATCAACCTCAATCAATGGTTGATTTGGTTTAACCTTTTCTTGTGGTTTTATTCCTTTTAAACTATTTACCTCATTGTTTAACATTTCAATAAATAGTTCAATACCAACCGTATCTATAAAGCCTGCTTGTTCACTACCTAAGATATCTCCCGCACCTCTGATTGATAAATCTCTCATTGCTATTGAAAAGCCGCTTCCTAATTCTGTAAATTCCCTAATGGTCTTTAACCTTTTGTTTGCAATCTCGCTCAATATTTTGTGTTTATTATACATTAAGTAACAATAAGCTATTTTATTACTTCGTCCAACACGACCTCTTAGTTGATATAATTGACTTAACCCAAATCTATCTGCATCTATTATAATTAATGTGTTAGCACTCGGAATATCTATTCCTGTTTCAATAATTGTTGTACATACTAAAACATTATACTCTTTTTTTATGAATTTTAACATTATATTTTCTAATTCATTTTTTCCCATTTGACCATGAGCAAATGCGATTTTTGCTTCAGGCACTAGTTGTGATATTTCTCTAGATTTGAATATGATATTATCTATTCTATTATATAAAATAAAAACTTGACCATTTCTTGATAGTTCTTTATATATTGCATCTTTGATAATTTGACTATTTTCATTTAATACATAAGTTTGAATAGGATACCTATTACTTGGTGGTGTTTCAATTAAAGAAAGACTCCTAAGACCTGTCATTGATAATTGCAGCGTTCTTGGAATTGGCGTTGCAGAAAGTGTTAAAACATCAATATTGTTTTTGAATTTTTTTATTTTTTCTTTATGCTTTACTCCAAATCGTTGCTCTTCGTCAATAACTAATAATCCTAAATCCTTAAAATTTATATCATTACTTAATATCCTATGTGTTCCAATTAATAAATCAATTTTTCCTTCTTTTGTTTCAGTTATAATTTTGTTTTTTATTTTTGTTGGCACAAATCTGTTTAATAATTTAATATTAACAGGAAATGATTTAAAACGATTTATTGCATTTGTATAATGTTGAGAAGATAATATTGTTGTCGGACATAAAAATGCAACTTGTTTCCCAGATAAAATTGCTTTGAACATTGCTCTAAATGCAACCTCTGTTTTTCCATAACCAACATCCCCACAAACAAGTCTATCCATTGGTTTGTTTTTTTCCATATCTTTTTTTATTTCATTTAAAACTTTTATTTGATCAGGGGTTTCATTAAATTCAAATTCTCTTTCAAATTCAAATTGATTATCGTCGTCTTTTGAAAAAGCAAAACCTTCACTTGCTTCCCTTTTTGCATATAGCTCTAATAATTCTAAAGCAATACTTTCTACTTTCTTTTTTACCCTTAACTTTGTTTTTTCCCATTCTGCACTATTAAGTTTGTTTATTTTTGGTGCTGCACCTTCTTTAGATGCATATTTACTAATCAATTCAATGTTTTCAACAGGAATATACAAATATTCTTTTCCTTTGTATTCTATCATTAAATAGTCTTTTTTCAATCCGTTTTTATTTAATGTCTTAATCCCTCTATATATTCCGATACCATAAGTGTAATGAACTACATAGTCCCCATTTTCTAATTTTGTTATATCTTTTATTTTAGTACCCATTTTAAAATTAGTTTTATAAGTACTTTTTTCACTTTTTTTATTGAATAACTCGTTTTCACTTATTACTACTAAATCATTAAAAATAAAACCTTGTTCTATTTTTTTAATTATAATATTTATTTTATTATCTATAACATTGTTTTCGTTTGAAATAATGAAATTATCATTTTTTAGAAAGTCGATTATTTTATTTATTCTATATTGATCTTTAACACAAATGATTACTTTTTTATACTTTTTAAGGTATTTATTAAGTCTTTCGTTTATTGCCTCAGGCGTTCCAGTAAAAGAATCAACCGTCATTGTTTTATATGATTCAATATTTTCTTTTATACTATCAAAACTTGAAAAATTAATATATTTTTCATCTGTTAACTCAGTTAAATCATACATATACTTTGTGTTGCCCGGTTTATTGATGCTTATGTTATAATTTAAGATTTCTTCTTGTAATAAGGCAAAAGAAGTCTTTATTTGTTCTAAATCATTGATAATTATTGTTCCATTAAGATAGTTATAAATATTTACTATTTTAGTATAATCTGGTAATGATCTATGTATTAGTCCAAAGGTATCAATATCACTATCAACTAAAAACTCTGTATTAGGATATATAACAATTTCTTTAATCGAATTGATTGTTAATTGGTTATCAACATCAAATTCTTTGATGCTTTCAATTGTATCTCCCCAATATTCTATTCTTATTGGATTGTTAGTATTTGTAGGAAAAATATCTAGTACAAAGCCCCTTACTGATATATCTCCTGTTTTATTAACTATAGTTTCTTTAGTATATCCTAATTTAAATAATTTTTCGATTAGGTCTTTTATATTATAATCTTCATTAATTTTTAAAACAATTTTATTTTTAGTAAATGTTTCCTTTGATGGTAAATATCTAAGGTAGCCCATGAGATTGGTTATTACTATTTTTTTTGAACTGTTTACTAATTCTTTTAATGTCTCTAATCTTCTTATTTTTAATTCTGGAGAAATTGCTAGAGCTTCACTGGTTAGAAAATCATCCATAGGAAAAAATAAACAATCATTAGTATAATTTGATAGTTTTTGATAAAAGTTACTTGCTTCATATAAGGAGTTAACAACAAAAAGAATGGAATCATTAGAGTTCCTAAATAAATTCCATATATAAATACACTTCAATTCGTCGTTGAGTCCAACAACATCTTGACTATCAATTTTAAATTTAAATAAATTTTCAAACAAGTTCATTTTTTCTCCTTGAATAATTATTGTCTCTTGTTATATTTATTCATTAAATGAGTAAAATCTAAGTTTAAGTAATCTTCAAAAATAAAAGGTAATTTGTCTATTACTTCATCAATTTTTATCTTTTCTTCTTTTGGGATTGTACCTAACACATAATCTTTTTTATCCATATCTTTGTTATTAGATATACCTATTTTTAATCTTTTATAATCTTTTGTTTTAAGATTTTCTTCAATGCTTTTTAAACCATTATGTCCTGCAGTAGAACCGCTTTCTTTCAATTTAAAATTACCACTTTGAAGATCTAAATCGTCATGAATGATGAGTATATCTGAAATATCTATTTTATAATACTCAATGTATTTTCTTATTACATCTCCAGAAAGATTAATGTATTGTTGAGGTTTTAAAAAGATAACATTTTCTCCGTTTATATTTGTTTGATAATACAATCCATTGAGTTTCTTCTTTGGATTTTTTAAATTGTATTTTTCTAATATTTTATCTAAAGCTGTAAACCCCATATTATGTCTAGTATTTTGATACTCTTTTCCAGGGTTCCCTAATCCTACTATTAATTTCACATTTCACCTCGTCTTACAAAATTCATTATTTCTTCTGTATATCCATTTTCATCGTGAACATATAACGGATCTAAAACTTTAATTCCTGGCAATCCATTTTTTGTTCCTTCAATTAACATTATATTTGCTTCTTTGTTTTTCTTAGGATATACAAACATTAGTCTTTTGGGTTCTATGTTATACTTTCTCATCAAAGTTATTATCCTTACTAAATTTTCGGGTCTTTGCACTATTGCTAAAGAACCTTTATTTTTAAGTATTTTTTTACTTATTATCATTATATCTTCTAAATTTAAAGATATTTCGTGTCTTGATAACGCATACTCTTCTTTTATATTTATATTACTTTCTTTAGTATATTTAAAATATGGTGGATTACACGTTACAAGATCGTAACTTTCATTTTTGATGTTTTTGTATTCTTCTTTAATATCTGCGTTTATTATTTTTATATCTTTGTTATTAGCTTCTATGCTTTTTTTTCCTAATTTAAAAATTTCGTTTTGTATCTCGACTGCTAATATATCAAAATTACCCCTTTTAGATAATACTAAAGGTATGGGAGCATTGCCCGTTCCTATATCAATTATTTTTTTTGTTGTTTTATTTATTCTTACAAATCTTGCTAACAATACGGAATCTAAAGACATTTTAAATAAATTCTCATTTTGATAAATTACTAAATCTTCATTTCCAAATATATAATTTTCTTTTTCCATTATAATTTTACTTCAACTATTCCTTCATCTGGTAAATTAACACGATAACTTTTATTTAATATATCTAAACTAACAACTTTTCCTTCTTTATTATTTACTTTTACTTTTTTATTTATTGTTGGTAAATCTTTTCTATATTCCGTATAATTATCATTTTCATATTTTAAACAACAAAGTAATCTTCCACAAGATCCATTTATCTTAGAAGGATTAAGTGCTAAATTTTGGTTTTTTGCCATGTTTATTGATACGGTATCAAAATCATTTAAGAATTGTGAACAACAAAATTCTTTTCCGCAACTTCCGAAACCACCAACTTCTTTAGCTTTATCTCTAACACCAACTTGTCTCAACTCGATTCTTGTATGATATAAATACGCTAATTCCTTAGCTAATTCTCTAAAATCGACTCTATTATCCGATAAAAACTTAAAAATTAATTGATTGCGATCAAATGTATAACTGGCTTCAATTATATTCATATTTAACTTTAATTTATTTGTTATTTCTCTACATTTTTTTAATGCTTCTTCTGCATCGCTCTTGTTTTTAATATGTTTTTCTAAATCTTTATCGGTTGCAATTCTAATTACTTTTTTAACTACATTTTTTAATTGTTTTTCTTCAACTGTTATTAGATTTGTTGCAACTTTTCCATATTGTTGACCTTTTTCTGTTTCAACAATAACTTTTGTATTTTTTTTAAGATCTAAATTTTCAGGCGAAAAATAGTATATTCTACCTTTATCATTGAATATTACACCTATTACTTCAATCATTTTACACCTCCTAACATAATTATCAATTTATCAATAATCATTTTTTTATTAACGTTTACTTTTAAATATTGTATTAATTTCAATAATATATTTATTTTATTTATTATTTGAAGCTCTGTATTTTTTTTAGATATCTTGTCCAAATTATCAATATTAGAAGAAAAAATATGTGTTTTTCTTTTTAAAATATAATTTAAAACGTCTTTATAATATAGAATCAATATTTTAAAAATTTCTTCACTATTATAGTTATATTGAAACAGAAGTTTATTAATATTAATATGAGTATTGATTTGTCCATTTTCCTCAAAATAATCTATAAAATGAATTATATTATCTACTTTTCCTTTATCTTCTTCAATATATTTGTCAATACTTTCGCTATCATTATTTAAATATTTGGCAATTTTTGTGACTTTATCACCATCAACCTCAATAGACTTATTAAAACTCAATGTTTGACAGCGCGAAACGATTGTTTCATATAATTGATATCTATTTTCAACTATTAAAATTGCTATTACGTCATCTTCTGGTTCTTCAATAAATTTTAATAATGAATTTTGAGTCTTATCATTTAACTTTTCTGCTTTATCTATTATATAAATTTGTTTTCTTCCAGTCATTGATGTTTTTGAAAAATCTAATTTTAATTCTTCTATTTGTTCTTTTTTTATTTGATTTGTCAATGGTTCAATTATTTTTACATCAACAGAATTTCCATCATCTATAGTTTTACAAATAGAACATTCGCTACATTCTTTTTTATTAAAATGTTTTTTTTCACATATTAAGGCTTTTGCAAAGGCTTTTGCAAAATCGAGTGCTTTACTATATCCTCTAGTTTCAAAAAGATAAGCATGCGAATTTTTGTTTTTATTGATTGAATTTATTATCGTTTTATATACTATAGGTTGTTCTTCTTTAAATTCATCTAACATACTTCACCTTCTTAAAAAATTATTATTAATACTGCAATTAGCGCAAAAAGAGCTGGAACACCTAATATAGTTACCAAAAATATTGTTATTAAATTAATTGGTATTATTAGTCCTAAAGGCTCTGCAATTATATTATAACTATAAATAAGAAAAACACTAAAAATTGCTTTTTTTAATACTTTAAATATTTTTTTCAACATTTTGTCCACCTCAATAAATATTATGAGGTTTTGGTTTAATTATGCGTTTTATATAGTATTTCTGTTCTCAAGTGCCATTTCTAATGTTAAAGAATCTATATAATCCATTTCAGCACCTAATGGAACACCATGTGCTATTTTAGATATTTTAATATTTTTTCCTTCTAACAATTTTTTAATATATAATGCTGTGGTTTCCCCTTCAATACTCGGTTTTACAGCTATTACTATTTCTTTTATTTTTTCTTTTTCAACTCTGTTTATTAATTGTTCGATTTTTATTTTTTCTGGATCTATTCCATCTAACGGCGATATTAATCCATCTAAGACTTGATATAAACCATTATAGGTTCCTAATTTTTCAAACAAAATAACATTCTTAGGTTCTTCAACAACACATATAATGCTTTTTTCGCGATTTTTATCTTTACAAATAAAACATGCATCATCTTCAGATAGATTATTACAATTTTTGCACCTTTTTATTTTTGTTTTAGTATCAATTAATGATTTCGAAAATGTTTTTATTGTATCTTCATCTAATGATATTGTTGCTAATGCATATCTTTCAGCTGTTTTTTCACCTATTCCAGGTAATTTTTTATAACATTCGATTAAATTTCTAATTGTTGTTGGATAATTCATCAGAATAAACCAGGCATTCCTTGTGTATATT
>JAQUGJ010000058.1:0-6892 GCA_028684255.1 Bacilli bacterium
TTTTGCCGAGTTGTTTTGCAATTAACAACTCCAGCTCCCTGAAGGTGGGCTGCGAGTCGTCACACACGTTGTAAATGCCTCCCTTGACGATCAAAGCAGGAAGTAGTCGGGCAATATCCTGCACCATCAATACACTTTTTCTTGCCTTACCACCGGCAATAGATAAGTATGCACCTGTTTTAATACCTTTAATCATCGCACCTAAGTTACCAGGAGGATTAGGGCCAGCAATTAATGAAGGTCTTATTATAGCAAGTGTAACGTTATTTTGAGCACACCAATCAGCTAAAAACTCCTCTGCCCTGATCTTACTTAATGCATAAGGAGTATCTCCATTTAGAGGATGCTCTTCGGTGATGTTCTCTCCTGTTTCTAATCCATAAACAGCTACTGTACTAATAAAAACAAAAGCTTTGGGAAGACCGGACTTCTCCAAAGCTTTACATAAATTTACTGTACCTTGATAATTGATGTCAAAAAACAATTTCTTTTCTTCCTCCGATTTAGGAACCGTATGTGCCTTGCCGGCAGCATGCAAAATTATATCATGCGAAATATCTATTTCGGGAATAGTTGTGGCAATGTTCACTTTATAATCATCCCCATTCGTAAGTCCTAATGTCTTTACCTCGAAGTTATTTCTTAATAATGGTCTCAGATTAGAGCCTAAAAATCCGGAGGCACCGGTGAATAACAATTTACTTTTCATATTCTCTTAGTGCGGGGGGTTATTGCTATCATAATTTTGTTGAAATACACATTTAAAGGATAAGGAAGAATAGAGCGAAATAAAGGAAACAATAATCCTAAATAAACTAAAGGATTAGATCTTAATTTTAAACTCCCTTTCATACCCACTTTAAATCTATTCCATGCCACAACCCAATTGTTTTTAATCACAGTGTCATCAACGTATCTGTAATAAATTAAAGGCATAGGTAGATTATGGAATTTCAAATTATTAAATGCACACCTAAACCATAATTCATAATCATCATGTCTTACTCTTTTATCTTTAGGTATTTCATAATTACCAGCTAAAAGAATACTGCTTTTTTTAAACATAACAGATGGATGTATGAAAGGATTGGTCCATAATAATTTATAAATATTTTCGTCGTTTATAGGAACTTTCATTAATTCATCGCCCAAACCTTTCTCATTAATTTTTGTAGCAAAAGAGCCTAAAATATCAATACCAGGGTTTTCATTAAAAAAGGCAATTTGTCTTTCAAAGCGCTCTGGATAAGCTATATCATCTGTGTCCATACGAGCAACTAGTTCGTATTTACAAGCCTTAAGGCCTTTATTTAATGATGCACTTAGCCCTATATTATTTTCATTAACAACAAAGTCGACAGGAGCTATTTTTGAGAAATCGTTCAATACTTCATCTAGTTCATGTGTTAAGGTTCCATCTTTAACTACTACAATTTGCTTGGGTTTAAGACTCTGAAAGGTCCAGATACTATCGAGTGCTTTTTCGAGATAGCTTGGTTTTTCTTTCCAATAAATGGAGATTAATACAGAAAATGAATGTGTTTTTTTAGTGATTGTCATTAAAAAATCTTTAGAATTATCGATTGAATATCAATGGATTGTCATATATTTTTCTATTGGATCTCTTAAAGCTATGGCTGAATTAAAAATTTCAGGGACATTCCCGCAACTAATCATCATTATTAAGATTTCCGAATTATTTATATTACATAGTTTCCTAATTAATTTATTTTTTTTGTGAGGAAAACAGCAGTTTAAGGCACATGCAGCAATTTTGTTATGATGTAAACCATATAATAAATTCATAGAAAATAAACCACCATCAATATATGCCTCGTTCCTTTCGTATACTCCATGAAAACTTGATAAGTCGGAGGTTACAATAAGCAATTTATTTACAATATGACTAAATCCATTTGCTCCTCCTTGAATTTTCAAAAGTTTCTCAATTAGCTCTTTATCAGTAATAATATGTACATGAGAAGACTGCCTGTTACATACAGAAGGTGATGTTCTAGCAAGTGAAATTGCTTGTTTTATTTTTTCTACATTCAAATCCTCTTCAGAATAGTTTCGTATACTTTTCCTAGAACGGGAAAAGTTTGGG
Organism: Bacilli bacterium; assembly: GCA_028684255.1. Taxonomy (GTDB): domain Bacteria; phylum Bacillota_I; class Bacilli_A; order RF39; family UBA660; genus CAKOQQ01. The sequence goes on from JAQUGJ010000058.1 coordinate 2,108, forward strand.
AATGATGATTCAACTTCATTAAAGTAAGATGTTTTTTCAAATTTAAGCTGACTCGATGCATTTATATTTTTCATGTATGGAGACAGCAGATCAATTTTATTTTTTATCTCATCTTTCAGGACAAAATCGAAATTTTTGTGAACTTCTAAATATTCAGTAAGGACAGCTATTGTTTGTTTAATTTGTATGTCTGTCAATCCATATTTCTTAATATAAATAAGGCAATTGTCTACTAGTCTCTGAATTTTTTTTTCTCCAAACCCTTTCCTGAAATTAATCATTATAAGACCTTTTTCTATCTTATGATAATCAGCCATAATTATGCCTCTCAGTTTTAATTGATCGTTTTTTCCCCATAAGACACCAGAATATTTCAAATATCTAAATAAATCTTCTATATATTCTGGAATTAAAACAATAGGAAATAAAAAATAAAAATATTTTCTAATAAACTCTTTAATCATAACATTATACTTTTACTTATCAGATATATTCGATATACATTTCTCTAAAAAAGAAATCGAACTCTGTCTTCTTATATTTAATTCTTTAATTACTTCTGTATAATTTATATTTTTATATAGTACCTCACTTATTCCTTCAAAATTGTTATTAATAATCCGATCTTTTAGTCCATATTCTTCAAGTAAATTTAACAATTTGTTAGAGTTGTTTCTTAAAACAACCGCAAAATTTGAATTATTAAGTATTGAAAGAACACTCCCATGAAATGTGTCAGTTATTACATATTTCGATTTTCTAAAATAATGAATTAATTCAATTGGATTGACATTAATATTCTTATCACACCATTTATGGTAAAATCCTACAGATACAATCAAAAGATTTGATTCTTCTGCAAATATTTTTATTTTCTGTACTTCAATTGGATCATTCATATTACTATCATATGAATAAATAAGTAGATAATCTTTTAGATCAATTTTTGATTTTTCTTTTATTTCTTCTTCATATCCATAAAGTAAAACTGGGTCACAAACTAATTCAGATACAATGCCTGTCAATTCTTTTACAATATCTCTTGAATTTTCATCTCTAACAGAAATATTGTCAATACTATTTAAACCTCCTTTTACAAATGAGTAACAATGTTTTGATATTATGTCTTCCATATTTGTGGGTCCAAAACTTGCAGCATAAGTAAAACTATATTCTGTTGGTAAAACATAACCAAATAAAACGGGAGTTGGTCCAGTATGTAACGCAAAAACCTCATCGCTTCCGATACACACTGCATCTAAAGTTTTATATTCTGTATAAAATCCCTTTGTCAAGTTCTCTTTTTCTTTAAACTCATTTAATATTTTCCTTTTATTTATATTAAATACTGTTTTTTTTACTCCGTTTGATAAAAGATATTTTAAATAAAGGGGTACTGAATGAATTCCAATATTATATTTCTTTTTATTTAATGTACCTAAAAAATCATAGTTTTTATCATACTTCAATGCAAAAGCTTCATAACCCTTTTTGTTGAAAAATTTCACAAGTGCATTCAATTGTAATAAGGCTCCGTGATTATGGACGTCATAGTGTGTAATGATTCCAATTCTCATATTAAAATCTTTTAAAAATTAAATTCAATAATAATTTCATGCGATATTGTATTCTAAATAAAAAAGGTTGGTTTTTATTGTAAGATACGTTGTTACCATGAATTCTATGTAAAATTAATGGTTCGCTTATGTAACCAATACTTTTTAACCTGAAAGCCACACAACCTATCCAAGCATCGTGTACGATAATATTTCTAGGAAATGGGAGTATATATTGTAATAATTCTTTCTTAAATGCAAAACAACATCCTTTAAAAGGCAGGTGATAGAGATTACCTAGTAGAGAACTGCGAATAGGAGAAAAATTATCAATAAATCTTTTATTTAATTTTTGATTGTCTCTATAAAAATAGAAATTAGATGTAATTAATAAATAATCATCTAAATATTTCAGAGTTTTCTCGACTTTGTTAGGTAACCATATATCGTCTTGATCGGACAAAAAGATATAATCACCTTTAGCCTTTTTTATTGCATTCTCAAAATTAAAAGTTGCTTTTCTAAATGATGATCCCTTTAATGGTGAGTGATTATATATTTTAATCCTCTTATCATTAATACTTGTAATTATTTCAATTGTATCATCGTAACTTTTATCATCTGAAATAATAATCTCATCCTCTGATGATAGCTGTTTCAATATACTTGTTATTTGTTCTTTTATGTAATCTTGACCGTTATATGTAGCTATGCATACTGAAATCATGTGGTTTTATTTAAATTAAATGTGTATTTTTTTCCAATTAATGTGCAATAATATCCAATAATAATCCAGAAGATAAAGTTAGTAAAATAGAATTCAGATATATTTGAACCAATCATTTGAATTAGTTGACCACCCATTAATGCAAATAATGTTATAAAATCTTTGTCTTTAAAAGGCAAGAAAAAAAACGAAAAAATGAAAGTTGTTATTATATATAAAAAGAATAAACCACCAACAAAGCCATACTCTGACAGAGATCTAAAGTAATCACCATCTGGAATTACTTTAAAGTTACTTTCCGCACTATCATACCTAGCGGCGAATTGCCCAGCTTGCCCTACTCCAACACCGATTGGATATTTAACGAAGTTTGAAACTCCATTTTCCCATTGATTTATTCTCTCATCTGTTGCATCTTTAATAGATTCTATTCGTGATATAGAGTATGATAAATCAATTTGACTATTTCTTTCAATGATAATTACAGTCGAAATACAAAATACAGCTATAATACAAAATGTTAGTAAAAGACTTGTTATTTTTTTATTCCTAAAAAGATAAATGAAATATAATAAAAGACCAAATATCCCTCCTAACCATGCACTTCGTTGAGAAGAAAAAAATAATCCAATTATCATAAAAGGTAAATATTTCTTATTTATAAATATGCTGATAATGAAACCGATCATTAATAAATTACCGAAACCTAGTGACCCTGACACGCTTGACATTCTAGAAATAGCAACTCCTTCTTTCAACGCGCTTACAATAGGCATATAAAGATTAGTAATTCTAAAAGGTGGATAAAGAATTACACCTAATATACAATGTATTAAAATTATTTTAAGTAATATTTTTAAGAGATTTTCATATTTTATAGATTTCCCCACGAAATAACCAATCATAGGAAAAATATTCATGTATATACCCATGGCCATGCCTATTTTATTGGTAAAAGGAGAAAAAAATAAAAAAAAACTTTGAAGTAATATATATGATAAAAAAAATAAGAAGAATGAATCATATCTGTATAATTTTACTTCATGTCTGATATCAAATACTACCCATAATAATATTGGAATAGATCCCAACATGATTGCCTGATTATCCAATATTTTATATATTCCAGGCAATAAAGAATAAAGTAATAATAAATAAAAATATATTCTTTTTCTTTTTACGTCAAAATCTTTTTTATTTGCTGATATCTGTTCTTCCATTGATTACTAGATATAAATTCTTTATTTTGAGATTCACTTTTATTATAAGTAATTTCACCACTTATTATTTTTCCGATCAGAAAAGAAAATTCAGAATATGAGTTATATTTATATACATATTCATCAAAATTATCAATCTCTTCATAATCTGGCACTAAAATTGGACGACTTGCATATATATATTCATATAATTTAACAGGATTAACTGAACGTATTAACTCATTTACTTTAAATGGCATAATGAGTGCAGTAGCTCTATTCATATAATGAAAAATCCATTTTCGATCTTTTACACCTAGGTAAGTGATATTTTTGTGCTCTATAATGGGGACATCACTTGGACCTATTAATACTATATGCATTTTAGAGTTTTCATTTAAAGCATTTAGCAATAAATCAAAATCAAACCATTCAGATATAGTGCCAATATACATAAATACATAAGGTAAATCACTAATTAATTTTAGCTCTTTACTAATTTGTTCATCAACTTGAGATTCCACCATAGGTGAAGGAGGCAATTCTATTCCATTATTTACAATATTGATTTCTCGATATATATTTGATCTATTTTGAATTTTAATACTTAAATATTTACTTGAACATAGTATTATATTTGCTCGTTTCATTAATTTGATTTCATACTCTTTATATTTTTCATGAGTGCCATAATTATTCCTAATATGATTAAATTCTAATTCATCATCCATACAATCCCATATTAAATTTGTTCTATCTGTCAAAAGATGCTCAATAACTGGGTATAACGAAACGCTTGTAATCCAAACGTAATCATATTTATAAAACTGATTTTTTTTAATCGTCAAAGAAAAAAGTATTTGATTTATCTTGCTAAAGAACTTTTTATTACGGGAGAGATGATATTTGTCAAACGGTAATTTAATATATGACTTGATATTTAAACTTCTATTCAGTTTGTTTATAAGGTTGGTTCTCTTAACTTTAAATGGATATTTACAAATTACATCGATATCAAAATCATTAGCTAATAATTCCGCTAAAAAATGAGGGCGTTGCTTTATCCAACCCCAAGGTATATGCATTAAATATAAAATATCTTTTTTCATAATTGATAAGTATAGTAAAACTTAAAATATAAATAGTAATTCAATTGAAACAAATGTGGAGTCTATACATTCTTCGAGATACTTTTTTTCGTTACCTCTGAAAGTTGGTACATGAAGCGGAACCATTTCATCTGTTCCGTACAATTCATGAATAAAGGAAACTACATCTTTATACTTATTCATTACATTTTTGC
>JAQUGJ010000059.1:0-6813 GCA_028684255.1 Bacilli bacterium
GCTACAAATTCGCCTTGTTCAACACTAAAACTAACATCATCTAAAGCTATTACTTTAGTTTCACCTTTTCCATATGTTTTAGTTAAATTATTAACTTCTAATATTTTCATAAATCCTCCTCTTGTTAATTATAATAAAACATTATTTATTAAATTACTATAACTTTCAAGTTGTTTTTTGTTAACTTTCAGTTGCTATTTAATTATACTATAAAAATACAAATAAATAAATTATATCTTACAAAAAAAGAAGTTTATTCAACTTCTTGGATAACTGATAGAATCATCGGTTTACATTCTGTTTCTTGATATAAATATTTTCCAATTTTATCTCTTAAACTAAATCTTACTTTATTAAAATCAATGTAATTATTATTTGTATTTTCAATTATTATTTCAAGTGCTAATTTTTCAATTTCTTTTATTAAATCAGCATTATCTTTTACAAAGATAAATCCTCTTGTCAATATTTCAGGTCCAGAGACTATTTTTTTAGTCTTTTTATTTAGAGTTACTATTGTAATTAAAATACCATTTTCACTTAATTGTTCACGGTCTTTTAATACTAGTTCCCCTATATCACCAACAGTTTTTCCATCAATTAAAATATCATCTGCTGCTACTTTTTCATTAGTTTCAATTAATTGACCATCAGTAATATTTATTACTTCACCATTTAATCTTAACAAAATATCTTTTTCATCCATGCCTAATTTTAATGCTATTTCTTTATTAGCAACCAAATGACGATATTCACCAATTACTGGAAAATAATATTTTGGTTTCATTAAATTAAGCATAAGCATTATATCTTCACTTGAAGCATGTAATGAATAATATTTTTTAGAAGATATTATTACTAGATTAGCTCCCATTTTAGCAATTTTATCGAATACTTCAGTCGATGTTTTTTCCATACCATCATATACTGGAGATGCAAATAATACAGTGTCTTTATTACTTATTTTAATGAATTTATCAAAACCTTTAATTATTCTTTTCATATTAGAATATGGTTTTTCTCTTTCATCAGATATTAAAATAATAATACCTTCATCATTTACATGATTAACGCCTAAAATTCGCTCTTTATCAAATTTTATATAACCTTTTTCAATTGAATTAGTAATTATTTTGAGCAAACTCTTACCCATTATGACTACATTTCTTTTTCCTTTCATGATTTCAGTAAAAAGTTCTTGTAATCTAAATAATTGTGTTGCAAAAACATTGACTAATATTCTTCCTTCATTGCGGTTAATTGTCTCACTTAATATAGATGCTGTACGATGTTTTGGTGAAGTAAATCCTAATTTATCAGCATATAAACTTTCACTCATTAAACATAGTACTCCTTGTTTACCAATATACGCTAATTTGCCAATATCCGTTTGATAATAACCAAGTAGCGATGGATCGAACATAAAGTTACCAGTATAAACAATTGCACCATCTTTTGTATTAATAACATATCCCACATTTTCTGGAACACTATGGGTTAAACTAATTGGAAAAACACTTATTTCTCCAAAGTTTATTTTTTTATGCGGTTGGATAGTTATTAAATTATCCGTACTTAAATTTTCTTTAATAAAATCATCTTTAATAATTTCTAAAGTAAACTCAGTTCCATATACCTTTATATCTTTTATATCTTCTAAAATATCTACTAAGGCTCCCATTTGTTGTTCATGTCCATGTGTAATAAAAATACCTTTTACTCTTTTAATATTTTCTTTTAAATATTCATATTCAGGAATAATGTAATCTACTCCTAACATTCTATCATCAGCATATTTTAGTCCTGCATCAAAAACAAAAATATTGCTATCTATTTCAACGACATACATGTTTTTTCCAATGTCGTTTAAGCCTCCCAGCCCAAAAATTTTTATTTTACTCATATATTTCCTTTCTTTAAAACCGTATAATTTAATTCTTTAACTTTGAATATGTATTTATTCCGAACCCTAAATTAATAATTATTATTACTAACATTAAAACAAAACCAAAGTTTATTGGAGATGAAAAAAGTAATTGCATACTACGAAGCGAATAATATATTAACCCAAATAGAGTAAAAATTCTACCCATTAAAACATATTTTTTAAAAAACATATTATTTATGGTTTGAATAATTAACAAAATCATAGCATAACGACCATAACTTTTAAGCAACTCTAAGAATACGTCAACATTTACAGTAGCTTTAATAAACCCTAAAAGGGCACCACCAAAACTAGTAAGTAAGAAAAGTGCAAAAACAATAATCAATGTTATATAATTAGCTTTTATAGTACGACTATAAAGATGACTGATTTCTTCAATAAAGTCTGTTTTTTCAAGTTTGTTTAACTCTTTTTCTATTTCTCCTAATAAATCATCATCTATTATTGTACGACTTTCATTCTTTACTTCTTTCCATTTAGCCGCTAATTCTTCTCTTTTAAGTTGACTTAATTCAGACGCTAAAAGTTTCTTTTTTTCTTTAAGAGAACTAATCATAGGATTTAGATTTTTATTTACTTTAAATAGATCACTCTCTACTAATAAACTATATTTTTCCTTACCTAAATCTTTTGTTATAAAACCAACTATAAATAATTTATCTAATTCACTATCAGACAATCTAACAAATCTTATTGTCTTAGGTTCTTCAATAATGTTTTCAATTTTTGCTATCTCGCGATCACTTGGTCTAGTTACTATAATATCATTTTTATCTTTGGTAATTTTTCCATAATAAATACTATCTTCTGATTTTTTTTCATTAAAAATTACAACTTTAACATCTTCATTTCGTAGTTGAAAAAACGATAATAATTTATATTCAGCTACTAAGCCTTCTGTTGTAATAAACGTTGTGCTTTTCTTATCACCCATAAAAATTCTCCTAATCTATCAATAATATCGATGAATCTTCCGTAATAGTATTGATATTATAAATTAATAATCCATCTTTAATATTTTTGTTTTCTTTAATATAATCACTTATACTAGATTTATAAAACCTAGGATCAATTATATGGACTTTTTTAAAGTGATTTACTAAAAAAGGTATCATAGCATTCGCGTAACTATCTTTAATTATAACGATTTCTCTCTTGTCAATTATATCACTATTGCTAATAATAATCAATGGATGATTATTATCTAAAAACATAGAATATTTATCTTTAGTCTCCAAATATTTTTCTTCATAAAGTGTTTTAGTTATTTTATTTTGACTTACATAATTTACTTCTAAATCATAATTTTTATAAGTAAAAGTATGAATTAAATCAGGTGTATGATTAAAATCACCTGTTTTAGAACATAAAGTTCCACAAAAACTATTAGAAACTTCTTTTATTTTAAAATCATTTATATTAATAGGTTCAATGTTATTCAGTTCACAATATTTAACATAGGCAAAATAAGCCCCATAACTAGTCCAATGATGATCTGTTTTATAAAATACTTGATATTCACTTGTCTTTAAAATATCAGTAATATCAATTTTATTAAAATTTAAGTTATTATAAATGTTTTTTATATCTTCATATTGACTATTTGGCTTTAATAAAGATGGTAATAAATCCTTATTTATCTCAATACTAGTAGGCGCTAAAATGATATTTAGATTAACATAATTTATTTTTTTATAAAAATTATTTAAACTAGATACAATCTCATCTGAATTATTTAAACCATTATATTTTTCAATTAAATAATCATCTTTTCCAAAATAAACACCATTTATTTCATCTTTAAAAGTTGTTCTTAATACATCTTTTCTAAGTAAAATAAAGTTTTTACGAAAAGCGAATTGATCGTTAAAATAATTTTCTAACTTAGGAATATATTCTCCATTAAACAAAGCCTTAAAAGAAAATTTAGGCAACATTTGAAGAGTTCTATTTTCTTCTTCTGAAATTTTCTCCTTAGGACTCACTAAAAATAAGAACGTTAAAGAAACTATAAAAACACTAAAAAATATTGTAGAAAATAATTCAAATTTTTTTTTCATTTTATCCCTCAAAATCTAAAATATAAAAATGGATTGTAAGTATCACTTACTAAAGACGCTATTGTTATTAAGAATAGCACTAAATAAATAATGAATCCAATTATATATTGATATCTCTTATTTACTTTTTTAACAATTAAATTGTATATTGGAGTTGAAAACAAAGTTGCAATTATTAATATAACAAAGTAATTTTTTAAATAGTAGAAAAACATACTATCAAATAATGGATAAGAAAATATATTAAACATATTGTTAAAGTAATTTCCTAACATTGTTATATCATTAAAAGCAAATATTACCCACCCTATTATTACTAAAATTAAAGTGTAAAAATGCTTAAAGAAATTAGGTAATTTTTCAATATATTTTTTTAAGATAAATTTTTCTAAAATTAAAATTAATCCATAGTATATTCCCCAAAGAATAAAGTTAAAAGCTGCACCATGCCATAGTCCAGTAAGTAACCAAACTATAAAGATGTTTCTAATATTGATAATTTTACTTACCCTACTACCACCTAATGGAATATATAAATAATCTTTAAAGAAACTAGATAGAGATATATGCCATCTTCTCCAAAAATCAGTTATTGATTTAGCAATATAAGGATAATTGAAGTTTTCTAAATAAGTAAAACCAAACATTTTTCCCATTCCAATTGCCATATCACTATATCCTGAAAAGTCAAAATATATTTGGAATGTATATGCTAGTATTCCTAACCATGCAGTCATTATAGACATATTATCTAAAGTACTAATCGTTGTAAATAAAAAACCAATGCTATTAGCAATTAATACTTTTTTAAATAAACCTCTTAAAAATCTCATGAATCCACTAGAAACTTTTTCTAAATTAATCGTTCTTTCATGTAGTTCTTGACTAACTGTTTCATATCTTACAATCGGTCCTGCAATTAACTGTGGAAACATCGAAACATAAGTCATAAATGCTAAAAAATTGTGTTCAGCTTTAACTTCCCCACGATAAACATCGACACTATAACTCATTGTTTGAAAAGTATAGAAACTTATTCCAATTGGTAACCCTAACTTTAATAATGGAATCGATATATTAAAAATACTATTTATTGTTTCAATTAGAAAATCAGAGTATTTAAAAAATCCTAAAAGACTTAAATTAATAACAATCGATAAAATTAAAAACAACTTTTTTTTATTCTTATCATGAAAGTATTTTTCGATAAATCTACCAACAGTAAAATCAACAACCGAAGAAAAAATCATTAAAATTATATAAATTGGTTCTCCCCATGCATAAAAAATTAAACTAAAAATTAATAGAACAATATTCTTTGCTTTAAAGGGCACTAAAAAATATAATAAAAAAACTAATACTAAAAAGAAAAAGATGAAAGATATGCTACTAAAAACCATACTTTATCTACTCCTTAATTATATTTAACACTTTTTCATTATCATTAGATATAACATATATTATATAATTACCATATACTTCTTCCATCTTATCTTGAACAATTGCCTCTTGTTCTAAGTTATAACCCATCATCCAAGAACTAGCATATTTATCGATAAAATCATCGGTATTAGCTTTTACAGATTTAACATCTGATACTTTAAAGATTGCATACATACTAGCACTATCTAACATATTAGACATATTTATTAAATAATCCTCAATACCTTCTTTTTCTAATCCATATTTTGACGCTACATAATCTAAATCAACTTGTGTTCCTTTAAATAAACCTGTAACATCAATCTCTTTTTGAATATTATCTAAATCTAGATTTACATTGTTAGAACAACCTACTAATAATATTAAACTTAAAATAATTAATAATTTTTTCATTTTTTCTCCTTGTATTCTATGATTCAATTTTAACACATAAAAATAGGTCTAGTCAATAAAACCAAACCTTTTAAATGGGAAAAAGATAAAATTTACAGTTCCTTTAATATTACTTTTAGGTATTGAACCGATCCTTCTACTATCTAGCGAAACCGTTCGGTTATCTCCCATTAAAAAGTAATATTCTTCTTTTATTTTTATTTCTTCAAAATCATCCGTAATCAAATTAAAACTATCATCAATTGGTTTGCCATTTATATAGACAACACCATTTTTACATTTGATATTTTCACCAGGTAATCCAATTATTCTTTTGATTAATCGTTCATCTTGATAATCAATTACAACTATTTTATAGCGATCATATTTTTTATCAATCTTATTTAATAAGACAATTTCTTCTTCTTTTAAAGTCGGATCCATAGAATCACCATCTATAATAACTGGTGTTACTAAAAAAAACCTTATGAAAACTACTAACAAAAGAATTAAACCATAACTTACTATTTCTTTTAATAATTTCATCTTTCACCAAAAAATAGGGATAACCCCTATTTTCTTTCTTTAATTTTTGCTTGTTTAATTAAACTTCTTAGGTAATTTAATTTTGCTCTTCTTACTCTACCTTTTTTAATTACTGTTACATTAGCTATTAAAGGAGAATTTATAGGGAATGTTCTTTCAACACCTACACCTGCAGATAATTTTCTAACAACAAAATTTTTACTAACTCCACTACCTTTGATTGCCATTACTATACCTTCGAAAGCTTGAATTCTTTCTCTTTTTCCTTCGGTAACTTTAACGTCAACTTTAACGGTGTCACCAACACGGAATTCAGGTAAATCTTGGCGAATTTGTGCTTTTGTAATTTTTTCAACGATGTTCACAATATCACTCTCTTCCTATTTATTTAATATGATCATATTCCATATAGCGGATCACTTTTTAATTCTATCATAGATTAAA
>JAQUGJ010000060.1:0-6671 GCA_028684255.1 Bacilli bacterium
TACCATTTTCTTCAAAACTGTAATTAAATTTTTCATTATTTACTGTAACTACATAAACTTGATGTCCTTGTTTCTCTAAATATTTTTTCAAAACACTTATACTTGTTGAAACTCCGTTTACAAATGGGGGATATGTATCCGAAAAAATTCCTATTCTCATATAAACTCCTTACTTTATTATTTCTATTCCTGGTAGTTTTTTACCTTCAAGTAGCTCTAGTGAAGCACCGCCACCAGTTGAAATATGTGTAAATTTATCTTTATATCCAAAATTAATAACTGCACTTGCTGTATCACCACCACCAATAATTGTAGTAGCATCTAAATTAGATAAAACATCACATATTTTTTTTGTACCATTACTAAAGTTTTCAATTTCAAATACTCCTAATGGACCATTCCATACGATTGTTTTACTTATATCTAAAAAGTTTTTAAAAAGCTTAGTAGTACTATAACCAATATCGACACCAATATCATCCTCATCAAAATCTGTTATGAATTTTTCTTCAAATTCACTATCTTCTTTTATTTCTTTTGTAACTATCGAATCAGTTGGTAAAATTATTTTATCTTGGTATTTGTCTAACATTTCTTTACAAAATTCTAAATTTTCTTCATCTAAAAGTGATTTACCAATATTAATATCTTGGGATTTTAAAAATGTATAAGCCATTCCACCACCGATTAATATATAATCTGCAACATTGACTAAATTTTTTATTACTCCTATTTTATCACTTACTTTAGAACCACCTAAGATAACAGTGAATGGTCTTTTAGGATTATTGATTACTTCTAGTTCTTTTAATTCTTTTTCAATTAGAAAACCAATTCCGCTTTCTAATTTTTTTGCTATACCAACATTAGAAGCATGAGCTCTGTGGCTAGTTCCAAAAGCATCGTTTATAAAGATGTCTCCTAATGAAGCCCAGTATTGTCCTAGTTCTTCATTGTTTGAACTTTCCTTCTCACCATTTAAGTCTTCGTATCTAGTATTTTGAATCAATAACACATCTTTTTCTTTCATATTTGCAATTGATTCTTCTAATTTTTTGCCCCTTGTTTCTTCTATGAAAGTTACTTCTTTATTAAGTAGTTCACTTAATCTAACAGAAACGGGTTTTAAATCATTCTTTTTTAAATCTTTTTCTTCTTTTACTCTTCCTAAATGACTTAATAAAATGACTTTTGCCCCATTTTCAATGGCATAATTAATTGTTGGCAAACTTTCAACTATTCGGTTATCATCATTTATAATTGAATCTTTTATAGGTACATTAAAATCAACTCTTATTATTACTTTCTTACCTTTTAAATCAAAATCTCTTATTGTTTTCATATTTTCTCCTTAATATCTTACCTTATCTATTTCATAATTATTTTCTATTTGATCTAGTGTTAATGCTCTACCATAAATTCTAACCGAATGAATTGTACCTGTGAAATAACAAGTATTATATCTTCCAACATGTAAAAATGTTAGATAAGCCGATGCAGAAGTTTGATTTGCCGTTGTATCTATAGGTTTACCATTAATATAATATTGAACTATATAACCACTAATATCAGCTTTGTAAGTATATGTTTCTGATATAGTATAAGTCTTTCCAACATCGTATCCACCAATATTTGATTCTGACCAGTTATTAGCGGTATTATCCAAATTCCTATTCATTGAACGTAATTTACTATCGTGATATAAGCACCAATAATGGTGATTTAATCCATATGTACATATTTGCATTGAACTACAATCTCCTGTAACATCCTTTTTTTCTCCCATTGTTGTTACATACTCAAAAGTAAATGCACTTGAACTTGGCAAAACGCTATAAGATGGATTATTAACATTAATATAATCATCGACGCCATCTAATTTAATTCCATTACCATTCCATTGTGGACTACCATATATTTCAGCATTTCGATTATTGCCACTCATATCGTTCCATATATTAGAACTAGGCTCTGTATAACCATCATATAGCCATAATAAATTAGTTTTATAATAAGCACTTAATCTTAAATCTTTTTCAGTATAATCAAATTCAATTATTCCATCTTCCTTAGAAGTTGCAATTATATAAGAATTTGGATCTATTTTTGCCCCAGTACTTGGATTAATTAAATCATGACGTATTAATCCAGAATCTATTAAATTACTTACAGTTATAAAATTGCGATAATTATTAACTGTCGTATTTACAAAAGTCTCTCTATCTCTTTCAAAATATATTTCAGCAGCCGATGTTACAATTGTTTTAAAGGCTTCATAATCTCTTTCGCCTTTTTTATCAATTGCTGTTAAAACAGATGGAAATACTATTAATATAATTAAACTAATTATTACAACTATGCCGATTAATTCAACTAAAGTAAATCCTTTTTTCATATCATCACCATCTCAATTATATCATAAAAAAAAGCATATAACTATACTTTTTCATATTCTAAAATATCAACATAATCGAGCATTTTTTTGTTTTGTATAGGTTCTTTTAAAATTAGGCAAACATTAAGATTTGTCATCTTACATTTTCTTATTAAATCTTCAATGAACTCTAGTTGTTCTAAATCAATATCTTTAATAGTTATTCCACCATATTGATAATAATGACGATATTTTAAAATGTGTCTATGAAGTTCATTAGAAGTTATAGATACTTTTTTTGACTTAGTAGATATAACAAACCTTATTCCAGGACCATCCTCTAAGGAAAGGGGATTTATATATTCAATATATCCAATCATAAATACTCTCTAAATTCTTCTTCATTCCATATTTCTATTTCTAATTCTAAAGCCTTCTTATATTTACTTCCAGGATCATCTCCAACTATTAAAACATCGGTGTTTTTGCTAACACTATTACTTACGTTACCACCATTTTCTTCAATAAATAAAGTAGCTTCATCTCTAGTAATTGTCTTTAAAGAACCTGTTAAAACAAAAGTTTTGTTTTCAAAAATACTATTACTATTAATATTACCTAAATATTTCATATTTATTTTTTTATCTTTCAAACTTTCAATTAATTCTATATTTTCTTGATTTTTAAAATACTCTATAACGCTTGATGCTATTCTATCTCCCACGTCTTTTATTTGGATTAAATCATCATAACTTGCATTAATAACATTATCGATTGTTAGAAATCTTTTGGCAATTAATTTAGCTGTTTTATTACCAACAAACCTTATTCCAAGAGCATATATAAGCCTTTCTAAGGAATTCTCTTTACTTTTTTCAATACTCTCAAGTAAATTATTAATACTTTTTTCTCCAAAGCCTTCTAGTATTTGTAACTCTTCTTTATAACTCTTTAATTCATAAAAATTATCAAATTTTTTCAAATATCCCATATTGTAAAAGTCTTCAATGATACTATCACCGAAACCCTCAATATTCATTGCATCTCTATTAACAAAATGAATTAATTTTTCAATATTTCTAGCTCCACATAATGAATTAGTACAATAGTAATTTGAATCTTTCTTTTCTAAATCATGATTACAAATAGGACAGATTTTAGTCATTTCAAAAATCGGTTCATTTCCTTCACGGCGCTCTTTTATTGAACTAACAACTCTTGGTATTACATCACCAGCTTTTATTAATTTAACAAAATCGCCTTCTCTTATATCTTTAGAAACAACATATTCTTCATTATGTAATGTTGCTTTAGAAATAACTGACCCCATTAATCTAACTGGTTCTAAAATAGCATTGGGAGTTACTTGACCTGTTCTTCCAACTGTAAATTTAATTTTTTTTAATTTAGTTATGACTTCTAGAGCTGGGAACTTATATGCGGTTGCCCATTTAGGATGTTTAGTTGTAAACCCTAGTTTTTCTTGTTCTTCAATATTATTTACTTTAATGACAATTCCATCTATTTCATAAGGTAATGAACCTCTTTTTTCTGACCATTTATTTACATACTCCAATAAACCATCTATTCCACTTACAACTTCAGCATTAGAGTTTACATTAAATCCTAATTTTTTCATATATTCTAAGGCATTACTATGTGTTTTTATATTATAGTCTAAAGCATTTGGTATATGATAGACAAAACAATCTAAGTCTCTTTTAGCAGCTATCTTAGAATCTAATTGCCTTATAGATCCAGCAGCAGCGTTTCTAGGATTTGCTAATAAAATTTCATTGTTTTTCTTTCTTTCTTCATTTAAAAATTCGAAAGATTTTAAAGACATATATATTTCTCCCCTAACATCAATGTCTACTTTTTCAGTTAGAGTCATAGGAACAGTTTTTATTGTTTTAACATTATGGGTTATATCTTCACCTGTAACGCCATCTCCTCTAGTAGCACCTCTTACAAATTTACCATCTTTATATAACAAAGAAACTGCTAGACCATCTATTTTTAATTCGCACACATAAACTGGATTAGATATTTCTTTTCTAACCTTTTCATCAAAATCTTTTATATCTTTTTCATTAAAGACATTTCCTAAACTAAGCATTGGCATTTCATGAGTAATTTTTTTAAATTCACTGATTACTTCGCCGCCAACTCGTCGACTAGGTGAATCTTCTCTTATATATTCAGGATGTTTGGCTTCAAGTGCAATTAACTCCTGCATATATCTATCAAACTCTTGATCACTTATACTAGAGTTGTTTAAATAATAATAATCATAATTAGCTTTATTGATTATTTCTGTTAGTTCTTTTATCCTATTTTCTATCATATTATCACCATATATATTATACCATATTTAGTATTGATTTTCATTAAAAAAAGAGGTTTATTTTCCTCTTAAAGTCTAGGATTTTTTAGGTTCAAATCTAATAATATGCAATGAAAATTAGTTTTTAAAATTCTTATTATATTTGACCTAACTTTGTCTTTTAAAAAAAACAAAATATACAAATAAAAGGGTTAAATTAAAAGTATAAATTCTTTTAATTTGGTGCAAGAACGAGGCGAGATCCAATGTTGAAATACATAGCTCCAGTATACCTACTGAAGTTGAACTGACCCGCTAGAACTCCATAGTAGTAAAAGCCGCCTCGGAGGAACCAAGGGTAAGAGGAGACTACAAAGTTAGGATAGTCAGCGTACCAATTATTATGATATCTATTCGTTCCATCACCATCTGCATAATTATAAAATGGTCCCATTTCACCGGTTGCATCTCCCAGTATTCTATAATTATAATTTGTGGTAGAAGAACTAGTTGAATAGACATCAAAGTATTTAGGATTATAAACAGCTATATTTGTTTCATCAAATCCACTAGTCCCTAGTTGCCCACTTTTATATGATGCCATATATTCATGTGCCCCACCACTCATATCATATATTCCTGTTATATTTCCAGTTGTTGTTGGATGTTTTTTGTTTAAAGAGGCACCATTAGTAAATGGTTCGTATCGTGTTGCATTATCCCCTTCTTCTAGTTGGACATTTTTTATAAAAGTTGTTCCTGAATTATTCGGCCAGTTATATTGCCTAGCAACAAACATAACTCCTGTTGTCTCTAAATCATACGTAAGGACAAAAGTAAGTGAGTATCTCATATATTTAGTAGTTGGTTTTACGCCATTAGCAATTCTTTGAGCAGTATTTTTATCTGTTTTCATTACAGATACATAGTGTTGATCAGTACCGTTATCTGTATAGGCATCATAAGATAGCGTATATGTCTGGCCCACTTGTAAGTCAAAATTCTCCGGCGGATAATAATGATATATCGCGTCAGATGATGAATGTACAGAATTTTCTTTTTCGGTATCTAAAAGCAAATTAACGCCTCTTGTCGCATAACCTAGTGTTTTAGTAAAATCATTTCCATATGTTCCCGGATATGTTGTTTGATCTGATCCTTCTGTTGCGCTATAACCTGTTTTAAAACTTGAATTATTATTTATATTTATTTCTTTATTTATTCCATATTTTGAATGTGATAAATATGCTACTGCTCCCCATTCAGTATTTTTCATCATATGTGAATCATTACTACGTGCATAATTATAGGCTGCTACAAACATATTATATACTGTATTACTTCTCCAACTAAATACATCTGGTTTTACTATTATCTTGCTTGAATCAGAACTGTTCACTTGAGCCCCAGCTGTTGTTGTTGCCCCTAAATATCCTGTTTCGAATTTACCTACCCATATCCCATTTGTATTAAAAGAAGTGAATGCTGGATGAGTTAACCATGAACCTTCTGTACTTCCCGTTGATGCTGTTGCATCTTTATTTTCAAATACTATTTCTATTTGTTCTGCTATACTTTCTGTTGGTTTACTTGATATAACGCCTGTATAAAGACCTTCATCAAATATCTTATATTTATATCTTGGTATCCATACAAAATATGATCTAACAGCTGACTCTGGTATTATGTCTCCTACATTATAAGTTCCACTTGATAACATTACAGCATTTGCCCACTCTTTATTTGAGTAATCATACCAACCATCTTTTAAATCAGCATATATAACTGTTCCATCGTCTTTAATTCTTACTGGTATCATATTACTTCCTAATACTGGATCTGTCCCATTTAAGATGTTTTCACTATAAGTCATATCATTACAATCTTTTGATTTATACTCAGATATTCCATCCGAATAGATTACTTTAACATCGTTTATACATAATGTCGCAGTTGCAACTGTTCCATTAC
>JAQUGJ010000061.1:0-3331 GCA_028684255.1 Bacilli bacterium
ATACTAATAGTTTTTGAATCAAATTTATACATTTTTAACTTTTGACATTCTTGATAAATTAAACCAAACTCATTACCTACTTTATCTATTAAATAATTTATTGTTTTATTATCTATCTCATATCCATCAAATAGTTTTAAAACATCACTATTGTTATTTAAACTTTGATTAAATTCAATTATTTTTCCTCTTTTTTTAATATAATTAATTACTTTTTTTCTTTTATCAATTTTTTCGTTATTTAAAATAAATATTAAAATTGTATCAGGATTAGGGTTTAGTAAGTAACTCTCTAATTTTTTGCTATTAAAATTAGTTTCTGTTACTTCTTTATTTTTAGCTTTAAAAATATCAGCATTATCGACAATAACAATTTTTTTATCATCGAATAACGAGTAAGTTTCACAATCATTTATCAATGTATCTATTATTTGATTATCAAAATTATATCGACTAATATTTAATCCTTCGATTTTATTTTCATCGATTATTTTATTAACTTCATCATTTATTAGAAACCTCATATTTCCATAGAACAAATAAATCATATTACACCTACTTTCTAATTTAATTCAGCAATGATACTATCAGATATAGCATTAACATATTTATCAATATTTTTTTCAAAGTATCTTAAATCATTAAGATTATTGATGTACGCTAATTCGACAATGTAACTTTCTAACCCACGATTACTATTATAGTAATTATTTATTTCATGATTATCAGTAGACGGTGAATTTACAAATGCTCCTGTCATATATCCACCAGTTTCTCTTATCATATAATAATAATTTGTTTTAGTATTTATATCATATAATGCTAAATTATTATCAATTCTTTCTTTATTAGTTGTTTTAACTTCTTGATTTGAGAATGTTCTAGTGTAAATACCTGTCTCTTTTCGGTTAAATTTGTTGTTTGAAGATGGTGCATTTGTATAATTTTTTATATTATCTCTCATACTTTTAGCAAAGGTATAGTTTATGTTATAAGGAGTATATATTTCAAATCCAGATAATTTTGTTGTAGAAGAACTATTTAAATGAATCGATATTGAGTATTTAGCATATGACTTATAAGTACTTTCTACCCGACTTCCTTCGCCGTAAAAGGGAATGTAATTATCTGTATTAATTTTATCTATATCCCAAGTAAATGCTACTTTAAATCCTTCTTTTTCTAAATTGTTTTTAATTTCCTTTACTATATTTTTGGTATAATCTCTTTCGCATGGTTTTTTGTTTTTATAACAAGCACCTGGATCAGTACCACCGTGTCCAGCATCTAAAACTATGTCGTAAACCGGTTGTTCATTGGATGTAATTTCATACTCTAAAGTATCAGTAGTTCCAATTGTTATTTTTTTGTTTTCATTATCTTTATAAATTGTATAATATTCAGTCGTATTATAACCACTTTGATTATTTAATTTATGGTATGTGGAAGTATCATCTAAATACATAACTTTTAAATACATTTTATATTTATTAACAAAAGATAATTTTTCTAAATTAAATCCACTATTTATTCTATCTCCTAAACTAAACATAATTCCATTTTCATTAATATAAAAATTCGTTTTATAATCGATTTTAGAGCCTAATTCATCAATAAAGGATAAATACACATCTTTAGCGTTATTTGCCTCTAAGGAACCCTTAATATTTAAAAATTTGCCATATATATATAATTCAGATACAATTGCATCATTTAATGTTTCAATATCCACCTTTTTAATTGGTGAAACAATTTTTTGATGGTATATAAAAGGGATTAAAAAATAAAGAAAAGTAAAAATCAAAATTATTTTAATTAAATTAATTAAATGTTTCATAAGTCCTCCCTGATTGAATACTTACATCCACAATAATTTTGACGATATAAGTTATGTTCTTTTGATATTTTGATTGATTTTTTATATCCATCTTTCTTTTTAAAGTCAGAATATAAAAATTTAACACCATGTTTTTCTTCCAGCTCTTTTCCAATTTCATTTATCATTTTACTGTTTTTATGAGGACTAACTGTTAGGGTTGTTCCAAAAAAATCATATTTATTTAAACTTAATAAAGCTGTTTTTTTCATTCTCAATAAAATACATTTTTCACATCTTTTGCCGCCTTCTTTTAAGTGCTCTAAACCTATTATGATGTTTTCAAATACTTCATTATCATAATCACAATCAATAAAATTAACATATTTACTATTTAGTTCTTTTATTAATCTAATTTGCTCGTTTTTCCTTTTTAAATACTCCTCTTTAGGAAATATATTGGGATTATAATATAATACTGTAATATCAAAATCATTAAGCAATAATTCTATTACATAACTACTACAAGGTGCACAACAACTATGTAAAAGTATAGATTTTCTACTTATGTTTTCTTTAATTATTCTGTTCATTTCTAAATCGTAATTCATATGACACCACCAGTACTATTATTCCTTTAATATTATATCAAATAAAAAAAACTATTACTAGTTTCTATATATAAAAATACTTAATTTTAAAATATTTTATTTTTCATTGGTAGCCTGTACGGGATTTGAACCCGTGAATGTAACCTTGAGAGGGTTATGTGTTAACCACTTCACCAACAGGCCAAAGAAATAAAAACCGAACAATGGGTCCGGTAAATATACAATGGTAGCGAGAGTGGGATTCGAACCCACGACCTACCGGGTATGAACCGGTTGCTCTAGCCAACTGAGCCATCTCGCCATTTATAGGCAAATTCATTATAGCAAATTTGCCTAATTAAAACAATATATTTTCTTAAATTTTAATAATTTTCTGATTTTATTTCAAAAAATGATTGTGGATGATTACATACAGGACATACATTTAAAGCTTTTTTACCATAATACACATGTCCACAATTGCGGCAAATCCACATTGTTTTATCTTCTCTTTCAAATACTTTGCTTCCTTCAATATTTGAAAGTAATGCTCTATATCTTTCCTCGTGTTCTTTTTCAATTTTTCCTACTTCTTCAAATAAGTAGGCAATTTTATTAAATCCTTCTTCTTTAGCATCTTTTGCAAATCTAGCATACATATCTGTCCATTCATAGTTTTCACCAGCAGCCGCATCGTTTAAATTAGTGATTGTATCTGCAACTGATCCTCCATGTAATAGTTTGAACCATATTTTAGCATGTTCTTTTTCGTTATTAGCGGTTTCTTCGAAAAGAGCTGCAATTTGTTCATAACCATCCTTTTTTGCTTTAGAAGCATAATAAGAATATTTATTTCTTGCTTGACTCTCTCCCGAGAAAGCTTCAATTAAATTTTTTTCTGTTTTTGATCCTTTTAAATCCATAA
>JAQUGJ010000061.1:3431-6651 GCA_028684255.1 Bacilli bacterium
GCAATTTGTTCATAACCATCCTTTTTTGCTTTAGAAGCATAATAAGAATATTTATTTCTTGCTTGACTCTCTCCCGAGAAAGCTTCAATTAAATTTTTTTCTGTTTTTGATCCTTTTAAATCCATAAATCCTCCTTATTTTTTATATGTTTTAATTATATTTGTAAAAAGCATTGCAATTGTCATAGGTCCCACTCCACCAGGAACGGGAGTAATATATGATGATTTTTTAGCAACTTTTTCAAAATCGACATCACCATAAAGTTTATCATTTTCTTTATTAATTCCAACATCTATTACAACAGCACCTTGTTTAACCATATCTGAAGTAATTAGATATTTTTTCCCTACTGCAACTACTAGTATATCTGCTTGTTTTGTATAATTTTTTAAATTTTCTGTCTTTCTATGACATACGGTAACAGTAGCGTCTTTATTTAAAAATAATTGTATTAAAGGTTTGCCAACCAAATTACTTCTTCCTACAATAACGACATGTTTTCCTTCTATTTCAATATTATAGTACTCTAACAAATACATTATACCAGCTGGCGTACAAGAAATCAAAGCATCTTGATTACTAAATAGTTTGCCAACATTAGCTTCAGTTAATCCATCTACATCTTTTGTGTAGTCAATTGTATTTATTATTTTATGGGAATCAAATTTTTTTGGTAATGGTAATTGTACTAATATACCATTAACATCATTTTTTTTATTCAATTCTTCTATTTTTTTAATTACTTCTTCTTCAGAAACATTTTCTTCATATTTTATATGTTCAAATGTTACTCCTAAAGATAGAGCATATTTTTCTTTATTTTTTATATAAATATTACTTGCTTCATCATTACCTATTTGAATAACTACTAAAGATGGTTTTAAATTTAAACTTTCAATATGTGATTTTATATTATTTTTTACTAAAGAACTAATATATTTTCCGTCTAATATCATAAATGCCTCCTTTTAGTTATATAATGGGTATTTATTAGTAATTTTTTGAACTCTTAGTTTTAATTGTTTTAAGATTTCATTGTTGTCTTTATTTATTAAAGCTTCAGAAATAATATTACCTATTTCTTCAAAATCTTCTTCTTTAAGTCCCCTTGTAGTCATCGCGGGACTTCCCAAACGGATTCCACTAGTTTTAAAAGGTGACTCAGTTTCATTTGGAATTGTATTTTTATTACAAGTAATATAAATGTTATCTAAAATACTCTCTGCTTCTTTACCAGTAATATTTAGTTTTGTCTTAACATCAACCAAGAGTAGATGATTATCAGTACCGCCTGAAATTATTTTAAATCCGTTTTTTATTAATGTGTTCGCTAAAGCTTTAGCATTTTTTATAACTTGTTCTTGGTATGTTTTAAAACTAGGTTGAAGCGCTTCATAGAAACATTGTGCTTTAGCTGCTATTACATGCATCAAAGGTCCACCTTGAATACCCGGGAAGATTATTTTGTCTATTTTTTTAGCAATTTCTTCATTGTTAGTTAAAATTAATCCACCACGAGGTCCTCTTAAGGTCTTATGTGTTGTTGAAGTTACAACATCGGCATAAGGAAAAGGACTAGGATGAAGACCAACGGCAACTAAACCTGCAATATGAGCCATATCGACCATTAATATTGCTCCACAAGCATCAGCAGCTTCCCTGAATTTTTTAAAATCTATTATTCTTGAATATGCACTAGCACCAGCAATTATCATTTTAGGTCTTTCTAATTTAGCCATTTTAATCAATTCATCATAATCAATTTCTTCGGTTTCTAAATCCACATTGTAAGATACTATTTCGTATTCTAATCCACTAAAATTAATACTATGACCATGAGTTAAATGACCTCCGTGACTAAGATTCATGCCCATTACCTTGTCTTTATAATTTAATAAAGATTTATAAACAGCCATGTTTGCAGAAGATCCACTATGTGGTTGAACATTAGCATAATTGCAATTAAATAATTCTGTTGCATATTTAACTGCTAATGACTCAAAAACATCAATATATTGACATCCACCGTAATATCTTTTACCAGGATAACCTTCAGCATATTTATTAGTTAATATACTTCCTTGTAGTTCTAGTATATCCTTTGAAACAAAATTCTCAGAAGCAATTAATTCTATGTTATTTTTTTGTCTATTTAATTCATTATTTAAAGCGTCTTTTAGTAATTTATCCATCTTATTACCTCCTTTAAAATTATATCATAAATATGTTATTAATTTTTTTTATTTTTAGGTTTATAAAATATTGCAACTATCGATGATGTACGATATAGTATTTGGCTAGAATTATTGATTGCAAATCCTTTACCTATTGCCTTACCACCGATCGTTAATGCCGCTACTAAACCAGTTAATAATAAAGAAACAATTAAAATATTCCATTTAAATGTACTACTTAAGGTAGTTGCTATAATAACAGTTGCTGACCCTGAAACGATACCACAAATGTCACCTACAATGTCGTTACAAAAAGATGATACACGGTCTGCGTTCTTTTTAAATAGAACTGCTATATTAGCACCTTTTACTTTCTTAGCATTCATCGAATGAAATACTTTTTCGTCGGCACTAGTAACTGCTACTCCTATTATATCAAAAAGTATACCTATTGATATAAATATAAGTAAGATTATAATACTTCCAATGATATTAGCCTTTTCTAATAAAGATTCAGAAGTTAACGAAAAAATTATTGATATTCCAAAAGAAAGTAAAAATACTTTGACAATCCAATTGTAATCAGTGTTATTTGTTTTCATTTTTCACCTCAATCATTAAAAATTATAACATATTTTAACAAAATAAAAAAGAGTTTTCACTCTGTTTTTTGAAGGCTATTAATATAGTTAACTTTACGTCATAGGTCAAGCAGGTTTTCCCTAGAACTTACATTTCGTTACCAAAATTGCGGTTTCCCTTTAAAAGTTCCAGTACTGTGTTGCCATTTAGTACGGCTTGATTACCACTTAGTACGCACTTCAATCCTATATTAACACGACACTCTAGGAGTTTTCCCCGACAGCTTTTTAGAGGTTATTCTTTTTTGCAAATAAAGTTTCAAATCGCGATTCTGAAATAATTTTAGCTATAAACTATTTAAGATAGATCAATTATCCCAATTATTCACTCAAGACAAGCTACACTACACATAACTTATCGCCACAATGTAGGTTCAAGCCTAACTTGTAGTTAATACTACAATA
>JAQUGJ010000062.1:0-6516 GCA_028684255.1 Bacilli bacterium
ATGTCATAGTTCCATTTTTAAGTAAATCTTCGATTTCATCAATTTCACTTTTAAATTTTCTTATTGTCAATATCGGTCCTTTAGTCGATAAAGGTTCAATAATAGCATTTATACGGCTACCATCTTTTAATCTAGCATCGACCATTGGATTAGCAGCATCGATAGTTTTTCCTAAAGGTCCTATCATTCTTTGCACAGTTCTGATTACATGTTCATCGTTGATAAAAGATATTTCATTTTCTTTAAAGATTTTACCATCGATTTCAACATATACATTATTAGGTCCATTAACCATTATTTCAGTAACATTATCGTCGTTTAATAATTCGGTAATTGGTCCATAACCTGTTATTTCATTGACAATTAGATCATAGACATAATTTCTTTCGACAATCGTTAAATTATAACCTTCTAAAGTTTTATTGATTTCTTCTTTAATATACTCGTTTATATCTTTAGATATTTTATTATTATCAATTAAATTTTGAATTATTTTATTTCTTAATTCTTCAAGTAATTGTTTGTTTGAAAAAATCTCATAGCCAATTGTTTCGACTACTTCCTCTTTTACATTTACTTTAAATTCATCTACAAACTTTTTCTTAGCCACCTAAATCACTTCCTCATTAAGTATTTCTTGTACTATTTTATCAAATATTTTTATTGTGTCTTTATAATTTTTTCTAATACTCTCTTCTAGTACTAGTATTTTACCTTCGATTACATATTTATCAATATTTTTAATATAAAAACTACCTGGAATTACATAATCGATATTCTTTTTGATTATATTTTTTATATCATATTTATTAAAGTAATTTTTTTGTATATCTTTAGCATCATTTAAGATAATTTTATAGTTATCTTTTTCCATGTTTCTATAAATTGAAACCATTGTCCTCATATTTTTTATATCGATTGGATCATTAGAAACAATATAGAAAATTTGATCCATCATATCGAAAGTTACCAAGTTTATTTCACCACTAAAATTATTAGTATCAAAAATTATTACATCGTATTTAGTACGTAATTTAGTAATAGCCTTTTGAATATTTTTACTTGAAATTATATTAGCAGTTCTAGGATCTTTTGAAGATGCTAAAACATCGATTAAATCGTTATATTTAGTAACATAATCTTCCACTTGAGTAAATCTATTATTTTGAATATCCTCTGTTAAAACAAAGATATCTGATTTAGGATCTATATTTAATGATGTCGTCACAGCATTATTAAATAAATCTAAATCGACAATTAAAGTTTTTTGATTTCTTAAAGAAAACATTCCTGCTAAATTAAGGGCAAATGTTGTCTTACCTGTACCACCTTTAACTGATGTTATAGCAACCATACGTGCTTTTTTTATTGCCATTTTATTACTCCTTTTCTATCTTTAAATTTTGGTAATAACCAATATAATGAACTTTTATTTTTTTAATTATTTTATAATCTGTATTTTTTATAATTTCAACTTCAATTACTTCATCATTAACGTCAATATCTATTTCATCATATTCTAAGTTTTTATTAATTAAAGTATCTACTATGTTATAAGAATCTCTATAATCAGCTCTTAATCCACTATAAATGGCATCTAAAACGACACTTTCCATTCTTTTCTTAATAGAAATAGAATCACTTATTTCAAAAACCAAGAATAGTGATATAAACAAAAAGGGAATTAAAAGAACTACACCAATCAATACTTGTCCTTTATTCTTCATAAATAATTCGCTCTGCTTTCACTAAATATGGATCTTCAAAGAAAGCATCTGATAATGGTGTAAGTAAATTAAGTTCTTTTGTTAATTCGATTTCGACAAAATTTTCACTATAATTATAAATTATATCTAATTTATTGTCTCTTAATAATTCTTTTAGCCTAGTTTTTTCTGAATTTTTATATAAAATTGAAACTTCATCTAACTTTGTTTCTAATAAATACTTTGTATAATAAATGTTGCTAAAATCAAAAATTATAAGGAATATAAGGGTTACAAATGGAATCAACAAAACAAATTCAACTAATGCTTGACCTTTATTTTTTTTCATTTAAATCACCCTTATTCTATATAAAATTATATCAAAATTTTTATATTATTACAAGAAAAAAAGATAAGCATGTTATCTTTAATCAGTTTCAACTGCACATTTACCTTCACCAGGTTTTTCACCTTTTTGATAGGTTGTTTCCATAATACTGCATGAAAATTCGGTTAATTTATCTTGTAAATATCCACCAAACATAGTTACTAATTGAATAACTATAAAGCTGATAACTACAATGATTAATAGATATTCCGTTAAAGCTTGACCTTTATTTTTCATACTATCACCTACCTAAATAATATATCAAATGGTTATATTTGTCAAATATATTTTTTTATATTATAATTGGTATATGAAAATAGTAATATGTAATAGTTTTTTAAAAAGATTGATCGGTTTTATTGGCAAGAAAGATGCTGATTATGGGTTATGTTTTCCTAAATGTAATTCTATTCATACTTTTTTTATGCGAAAAAATATTGATGTTATAATGACCGATAAAAATAATCTAATCTTATATGTCTTTAATGACCTTAAACCAAACCGGATAATTTTCCCTAAAAAAAATGTTTACTATACTTATGAATTTCCATTTAGAACTAACTATAAAATAAAAAATTATATAAAAAAAGAAGAAGTTTAAATTTCTTCTTTTATTGTATCAAATACTATTTCTATAACGTCTTCATTAGTTATTACTTTATCTTCTAAAATTGATTGTTTTATAACATAACCATAACCATCTAATAAAATATTAAAATTCGTTAATTTTTTAAATATACGAACATCATTTTTAGACCAATTTAACATATTAGGCATTTTTATTTCATCTCCGTTAGTCATTAAGAATATCTTATCACCAGAGACAACCTTTGTTCCATTATTAGGGTATTGATTAATTATCTTATCACCATTGCCAATAATAATAACTTCTAATCCATTATCCTCTAACTTGTCTTTAATTTGATCTAAATCTTTACTAATAAATGATTCTACATTATAAGTAATAGTTTTCTCATTATTTTTATTAGTTCCATAGATGTTTTTATATTTTGCAATGTCTTCAATAACCGGTTTTATGGTATTTGGTAATATTGAAGAACCACCATATTTTGGTTGGCTTAAGGCAGCATAAATAATTATTTCAGGGTCTTCTTTAGGAAACATTCCTGCAAAAGAATAAACATAAGAGTAAGTACCACTTAGATATCTATTTAATTTAGAATCAAATATTTGAGCAGTTCCTGTTTTTCCAAGAATGCCATAATCTTGAATATAGTACCCCTTACCGGTTCTATTTGGATCACTGCTATTAATTACATTATACATTAAATCTTTAACGTATTCGACGCTCTTAAATGATATTAATTGCTCTGATTCATTTACCTCTGATTGATATTTTACTTCACTTGTATTTGGATCAGTTATTTTATCGACAATGTAAGGTTTTAATTTTTTACCATTATTAGAAAGTATACTCAATCCTTGAAGCATTTGAATAGGCGTTGTATATATTCCTTGTCCAAAAGCTGCTGTTGCAACTTCAATTGGATAAGTAAATGCTATTTTACCACTAGCCTCCCTTGGTAATTCAATACCCGTAGTACTTGCAAAACCATACTTTAAAAAGCAATCTTGCAATTCTTTTTTATCTATTACTGTTTGAACAATGTTTGATACTCCAACATTACTAGAATATTCAAAACCTTTATCATATGTGATATAACCCCACCCAGTATTGTTCCAGTCTTTAACCGTACTGTCACCTATAACTATTTTCCCTGATGAAAAAGTATCATTTCCTCTATATTTTCCAGATTCTAAAGCACACATATAAGTAAATATTTTCATAACTGAACCTGGTTCATATAAAGTTGAAACTAAAATATTTTCATATTTTTTAATATCTTTTAAATTAGGATCAAAAGAAGGATATGAAGTTGTTCCTAGGATTGCTCCTGTTTTAGCATCCATTATACTTAAAGTAAACCATTCTGGATCATACTTTTCACCAACATTTTTCATCGCCGATTCTATAAATCTTTGAATATTAGAATCGATTGTTAAATATATATTATCTCCGTCTTTTTCTGGTTCTATGGTCTCAGGTGTATCTGGGATTTTATAATTAAATCTATCTCTTTGATAAGATATATAACCATTAGTGCCTGTCAATAAATCATCATAGTGTTTTTCAATTCCTAATTCGCCTACAATGTTGTGTTCTATTAAACCACTGTTATGTTTTTCTTCATAAAGTTTGGCATATCCAAGTGTATAAGAGGCAAAGTCACCATTAGGATAATATCTTTTATATGATTCAACAAAAGATATTCCTGGTAGCTCTAGTTCTTCAATTTTTTCTTTTGTTAATTGAGTTATACCTCTACCGCCAGGACCTAATTCAACTTGTTTTACATCTCTTTGTAATAAACTTAAAATCGCTTCTACTCTCATATTAATAATTGGTGATAATTTCTCAGCAGTCATTTGTTTATCAACTACATGTAAAGGTTTAGTACTACTTCCTGTTCTTGCTGCATCTAAATATGCTATAACGGTATAAGAAGATACATTAACGGCTAATATATTACCTGTCGAATCATAAATAGTTCCCCTATTAGCATGTAGCACAGATGATTTTGTGTTTCTTTCTTCAGCAAATTTTTTAATGTTTTTTCCATCTATTTCAGTTGCTAAGGAAAGAAATGCAAATCTAATATATAATCCTAAAAAAGCAATAAAAAAAAGGGCACTCATCACTTTTGGAACTTTCCAATTATCTAAATGCCATTTTCTATTTTTCATACTATCACCTACTGTTCATCAACAATTAAAATATTTTCATTCTTGTAAGTTAGTCCCATATCTTTTACTAATTGTTCTATTTTATCAAAAGACGTTAATTCATTTATTTTCATTGTCAAACTCTCATTTGTTTTAGTTTGAACCTCTATTTCATATTTTATTTTTTCAACACTCATATTTAAGTGTCCAATGTTAGCACCACCAAAAACTTGAACTAATATTGTTAAGACAAGACTTAAAAAAGTACCTAACCACAAAAATCTTTCCCCTTTTGTTATTCTCATTTTTTTCATATTATCTTATCCTTTCAATGATTCTAAGTTTAGCGCTTCTTGAACGCTTGTTTTCATCTACTTCTTTCTCTGATGGTAAAACATTATCAACTAATTTATATTTTGGTAATAAATGTTCTGGAATAATTGGTAGTTTATTTAAAGATTTATCAACAGAACTTACCTTTTTAAAAACATCTTTACAAATCTTATCTTCTAATGAATGAAAGGTAATTACACATATTCTTCCATTTATTTTTAGAAGTTCTAGTGAATCTAATAAACTTGATTTAAAAACTTCTAATTCATTGTTTACTTCTATTCTTATAGCTTGAAAACTTTTTCTTGCTGGATGATGATCCCTTTTATACTTTTCTGGAACTGACGATGATATAATATTTACAAGTTCTAAGGTTGTTTCAATCAGTTTTTCTTCTCTTTTTAAAACGATTTTTCTAGCAATACTTTTAGCATACTTCTCTTCGCCATATTTAAATAGTATCTCTGTTAGTTTAGACTCGCTATAATTGTTTACAACTTCTTTAGCGCTTAATGTTTGCTCTTTATCCATTCGCATATCTAATTCTGCATCATTATGGAAACTAAAGCCTCTTTCTTTTACATCTAACTGTGGACTAGAGACCCCTAAATCATATAAAATGGCATCGACAGGTTCTTTTATATATTTTTTGATATCGACAAAGTTACTTTTAATTATTTCAAAATTGTTACCTATTTTAGATAATTTTTTTTTACTGTAACTTATCGCATCACTATCTTGATCAAAGGCGAATAAAAACCCCTTTTTTATTCTTTTAAGAATTTCACTACTATGGCCACCATAACCTAGTGTACAATCGATAACTTTGCTATTTTCATTTAAATTTAAATGAGTTAATACTTCTTCTAATAAGACGCTTTTATGCATATGACACCTATAAATTTAAATTAGTGGAAAATAAACTGTCCGCTATATCAGAGAAGTTATCCTCATTTTCAGTAATAAAGTTTTCCCAACGATCTTTATTCCATATTTCAATACGGTCATAAACACCGATAATAACACAATCTTTTTTTAGTTCGGCACTTTTTGTTAACATACTTGGAATATTGATTCTTCCTTGTTTATCAAACTCAGTTTCAGTCGCACCTGATAAAAAAACTCTCATGAAATTTCTAGCTTCTTTTGTATTTGGTAAATCTTTATATTTCAATAGGATTCTATTCCACTCTTCTTTAGTATAAATAAACAAACACTTATCTAATCCTCTCGTTATAATGAAAGATTCTCCTAATTCATATCTAATTTTAGATGGAATAATTAATCTTCCTTTATCATCGATCGAGTGTCTGTATTCTCCCATGAACATAAAAATCACCCACT
>JAQUGJ010000063.1:0-6508 GCA_028684255.1 Bacilli bacterium
GCAATATTTTTTTTGATTAAAAACTCTATTTCTAACCTTTGAGTCACTAATGAAGCATAGTTTCTAATTGGTGATCCAAGATGACCATAGGCTTCTATTTTTAACCCATGATGACCGGTATTGTTAGTTGAATAAAATGAGGGTTGAAGTATTCTTTTTATTTCATCTGCTAAACCTTTAACTTTAACATCGTTTTTAATTTCACTTTTTAATTCCTCAACATCTCCATAAGCTAGTTCAGAGTTATTTATTCTGTATAAAAATGGAAGATTGTATTTACTATTATTAAATATTTGTGCTACAAAGCGATTTAAATAGATTATATATTCACTATTCATATTAGATACCATACTACTATTATGGTCTTTTGTAATTAAATCTTTCTCAAAATTTATTTCTTTAAGTATATTTTTTACATCATGGTATTTTTCTATATTTTGTCTATCAAGATTTAAATGTTCAGAAAATAAGCATAGATTTTTTAGTAATTTATAATCTTCATTATCATTCTTTTTCATTAAACATTTTTCAGCTTCTTCGTAAGAATAATTGTGTCTTACTTTAATTAATGATTTATTAATTTCAAAATTTACAGGTTCAAGTGTATTTTTATCAAATTCAAACAAATGTGAAATTGCATATCTTTCTTCATTTTCTCTTAGTGAAAAAACTATGTTTGATAGATAATCTGGAAACATTGGAACACGGTTAAATGGGATGTATATTGATGATCCTTTATTGAGTGCTGAAGTATCTAAAGGTGAGTTTTTTGATATAAAATCTGCAACATTAGCAATATATACGCCAATTAAAAAATTTCCATTTGGAAGTACTTCAAACGATAAGGCGTCATCAAAAGTATGTGTTCCAGATCCATCTATAGTTATTATATTTTTATCAGTCATATCAATGTAATCATTATGATTAACTTCATTTATTTTTTCTGATTTATCATTGCTTTCTGGCAAATATTTTTTATTTAATTGTTGTATAGCACTTTTAACATCTGTGATTTTTGCATTACATAAATTATTGATAGTTGAAGCTAAAAATTGTTGTCCTCTTTCATCTACTATACCTGATTTAAGAATACTTTTTAATTCCTTTAAAAAGTTAATTCTAATGTCATCATCTAAATAATTTTTATAATCTAAAATTAAGTTAACAATTCTTTCATAATAAACTGTATCAAAATAATTATTATCTCTTATTGATTCAGTGTAATTATTAAATACTTTTTTGATTAACTCTCTTCTAAATAATGGGGATGTATCTAATTTAAGGTTGTCAGAATTGAAAACTATTTCAACATAATCATATATTTTAGCCTCGAAAAGTAAATAATTTATATACTCTTTAAGATTTTTATTATCTTTACCTTCATCAAGATTGTTTTTAGGTTCTTCATTTTGAATTCTAATTAGAACTAAACTTGTTTTTAAATTTTTAAAAAACTCTTTAACTTTTTGACTAAATGCTGGTGAGTTTTTTTGTTGATCGACATAAATTTCTAATTTTTCTAATTTTTTCTTTGTTTTATTATCATTATAAGATATATACTCTAAACATTGATTTAAATTTTTTAAATAATTGTATAGATTTAATAGTTTATCTTGTGTAATTTTTTTAGGCAAACTATGAATATCAGCATATAGGACCTCTAAAATATAATTTGCGACTTCTTCCTCACTGACTCTATCTTGTTTATTTAATTTTTTAACGATTGCTTCAAATGATTGATTACCTCTTGTTAATTCAATATGAATATCTTTTTTATTTACCCCCATAAAATCCCCCTACTTCCTTAAGTTTTTACCAACTAGTTGTAAATTTTCACTTAAGTGTTTTATTCTCTCCATGATTCTCATGGCTTTAACAGAGTCAGATTTATCTTTAGTATTTGTAAAATGTTCTTCTAACTCTTTTAAATTAAGATTTGAAGTAAAAAATACAGGTAATGAATTATCCATACGATATTGTAGTATCGTACATAATATTTCATCTCGTGCCCATGCTGTAACGTTTTCTGCACCAAGATCATCTATAAAAAGTAACTCGATATTTTTAATATATTCCATTTTTTGATCGTAATTTGAATCGAAAGATTCTTTTAAATCTCTTAAAAATTCAGGCCAAAATACAATGGCGCTTTTAACATTTTTTTTAGCAAGTTCATTAAGCATTGCTGCTATTATATAACTTTTTCCGCTTCCGAAATTTCCATATAAGTATAGACCTTTATTAGGTTTTACTTTTTGATAGTTTTTAATGAAATTTGTTATCCATTCAACTACCTCTAATCTAGAACCATCAATAAACAAATCTTTTATATTGGCATGTGCTAAAGATGCGGAAACATTAAATAAAGATATGTTTTTTGGTATTTCTTCTAATAAATCTATTTGTTTTTGATATTTACATTTTATATAATTGAAACTAAAATATTCTTTGCTCTCTGGTAATAAAAGATAACCTTGTTTTCTATTCTTACATTCATGAATGCTTTTGCAATCTAAACAGTTTTTAAATTCATTATAGCTCTCTTCTAGTTCTGTAGTATTAATTAGCAAGTCTCTTTTACTAATATTGAATTTAGAAACATATTCCTTAAATCCTTCTTTTTTCAAAGCTTCTTTAAGGTATTTTTCTAGATTTGTATTTTTTTTAGGCATCATTTTTTTAATTGATTCCATTTTATCACCTATATTCTTTTAAAATTTCTTCCATCCTTTTAATTTTATCTGGGTTAGTATCTTTTTCATATTCTTTACCTACCCATTCTGGTTTGGAAAATTCTTTTTTTCTTGTAATTTGTTTTTTACTTTTATATTCTTTTTCAGCTATATTCATTGCTTCTTCAACTGTTTGAATATTATCTCTTTTCCATTGACCTGCTATTGTTTCAATAAAATTTCTCGTTAATTTGTTATTGTTGATTTTTAAAACATAATCCACTAAAACATTAACAACACCTGGATTTATCTTTATTTGATTTACTAATATCTTTAAAGTTTCAGTATCATAAGAACTGATTTTTCCACCATTATATTTTAACTTTAAATACTCGTATGGAGTACTTGTTTCATATTGATAAATCATTTTATCTCTAGAGGAAACAGTGGTGTTTTTCTTTCTTAGATATTCAGGTTGATTTTTATATATCAAATTAGGTAAATGTCCATCATTTTCAAATTTATAAAATTCTTGAGCATTTAGTTCTAATTTATTTAAATCTATTTTCATTTCAGTAATTGAATTTTCAATTAAATTTTTAATTTCTTCATTATCAAAACCATAAATCAAAGATAAATTAACTATAAAATTTTTAGTTTCATGATTAATTTTTCTTTTATTTAATAGCTCTGAAGGAATTAAACTAAATACGATATTTAAGTCAATATTAGGTTCAATCGTTATTGTTCCCCTTGTTATTTTTTTGATATTCGGATATTCTTCATTGTTGATGATTCCTACTTCAAATACATCTGACAATTTACAAGTAATATTTTTATAATCTTCTAAATTTAATGCTGGTATTTTAAAATAATCTACTATTTTTTTATACCTTTTTTTATCTACATTACTATATAACAATGTGTTTAAAATCGGATTTTTGAAAAATTGATTTGGTTCAAAAGGTGAATAAAGTTCATATAAATAATTATTTATTTCTCCGTTTTTGAAATATGTTTTTATAAGTCCGAGAGCTTCTAACTTTTCTTTAGCTTCAACAAATTCAATTAAACTAATTTTCATATTTTCTAATATGCTATAGTGATCAAATTCTTCGGATATTATTTCGCTTTTTTCTAAGTAAGTCCATAGTGTAAAATATAAGTTAACTGACGTAAACCCAATAATAGGTTGATATAACATTAACAAATTCTTGCGATCATTGTCTGTTAATATCGATTTATTTACTACAACAAAACGATCAATGGGTACAATAGAATTCATTTATATCACCTCTTTTGTTAAAATTATTATAATATATTTTGTCATATATTGCAAATAAAAAACTATAAAAATTATAGTTTCACATTGTGGTATATTTTTTGAACATCATCTATCTCATCTAAGAGGTTAATCATTTTTTGAAAATCCTCTAAATCCTCACCAATTAAGGTAACTGTGTCTTTAGGTAAAAAAGATATTTCATCTACTTCAAACTCAACATTTTTAATGAGATTAGAGATAGTTTCTTTTATTCGATATAATTCTTGAGGATTCCCGTAAATTGTTATTGTATCTTCTTCAAATTCTAAATCCTCTATTTCTATATTATCTTCAATTAAGGCATTTAAAACTTCTTCTTCATTATTACCTTTAAAACTTACGATACAAAGATTATCATACATATAACTTACGCTACCTTGCGCACCCATTTTTATGCCTGTTTTATTCAATGCTGCCCTGACGCTACTGATTGATCTATTAACATTATCCGTAAGACATTCAACAATTAAGTTAGAACCACTAGGTCCGAATAATTCATAAGAAACTTGCATATATGATTCATCAACACCACTGTTGACTTTATCAATTGCTCTTTTAATAATATCGGATGGTATTTGTTCACTCTTTGCTTTTTCGACGATTCTTTTTAAAGTTAAGTTACTATTTAACTCTGTTCCACCGGTCTTAGCTGCTTGATAAATTTCTTTTGCATACATTGAATAAAGTTTTGCTTTAGCAGCCCCTGTTTTTTGTTTGGATGCTGCAATACTTGGAAATCTTCCCATTTTATCTCTCCTATCAATTATTATTATAAAATAAAATCTTTATCTATTTTTAACTTAATTATTTTTTCTCTTTTTATAATTCTTAAAAGTTCTAATAATATATTTTTTTGTTTGTTACAAATACAACTAAACTCAATTACTTGATTATAATTTAAAGAAAAATTAATGACGTCACTTTTCCTGTTTGGTGCCTTAATATAAATCACATTATTGTCTAAACCTCTTAAATTAAAACTCAATTTTTCATTATTTTTAATACTTCCCATTAAGTTATCATTAATATATATCTCATAGGGAGTATCTTTATCGTATTCATTGTTTTCTCTTCTTATTATTATCATACTAGCACCTATAAAACTGTTCGTTATTTTGAGCTTTTTTTAAGGCATCTTTAGCAGCATTTTGTTCTGCTTCTTTTTTACTATGTGCAGTTCCCCTACCATATTTCATATTATCTATCTTTACTTCTACTGTAAAAGTTTTATCGTGTGCAGGTCCCTCTTCATCTACTATTATATACTCTAAACTTCTTTTATCAGTTTGCACTAATTCTTGTAATATTGATTTATAATCACTGAAAAAATCAATTTCCCTTCTTTCAATTAAAGGTATGATGTTTTTATACATAAATTTCTTTACTTCATCGATTCCTAAATCTAAATAAATTGCCCCAATAAAAGATTCAAAAACATCCGCTATTATAGCTTTTCTCTTGCCACCTGACGCTATTTCACCTTTTCCAAACATTATATGTTTATCTAAACCTAATCTAATAGCATACTCATACAAAGCACTTTCACAGACATAATGCGATCTCAATTTAGTCATTGTTCCTTCAGCGTGATCAGTGTTTTTAAATAAATATTCACTCATCACTAATTCTAAAACAGAGTCTCCTAAGTATTCTAATCTTTCATAACTTAAGACATTATTCTCATTAGAATAAGAAGTATGAATAAAAGCTCTTTCATAAATACTCTTTTTATTAGGTTTTATATTTAAATCATCTAATATTTTCATGTTATCACCATTCTTATTATATCAAAGATTTCCTACTTTTAATATTTTATTTTACTTTTAGGTGAATTTAATATATAATTATTGTGGTGTTAAGATGAAAAAAATACTTATAAAACTTATAAAATTGTACCAATATATTCCAGGTAGTTTTCATAACCTATGTAGGCATACTCCAACATGTTCACAATATGCGATTGAGGCAATTGAAGAATATGGAAGTTGTAGGGGTTCTATGTTAGCAATTAAAAGAATATTAAAATGTAATCCATGGGGTACTAAAGGATATGATCCGGTAAAAAGGAGTGAAAAAAATTGAAAAAAATTTTAGCGTTATTGCTTATTATTTTACCATTAACAGGTTGTTTTAAAAGAGACAGTATGGAAGATATCGATATTTATACATCTGTATATCCAATCGAATATATAATGAAAACTTTGTATGGTGATAATAGTAATGTCTATAGTATTTATCCAAACGGAATTATTATAGACGAATATACTTTAACAGATAAACAAATAAAAGATTATAGTAATTGTTCATTATTTGCATTTAATGGTTTAGGAAATGAAACTAAATATATTACTAATATGTTTGATTATAATAAAAATATTAAAATAATTGATACTACTTCTAGTATGGAATATGAATATGGAATGGAAGAATTATGGTTAAATCCTTCAAATCTATTGATGATGGCCCAAAATATAAAAATGGGATTAAACGAATATATTACTAATCATTATTT
>JAQUGJ010000064.1:0-6345 GCA_028684255.1 Bacilli bacterium
CTTTCATCCCACTTTTCAATATTATCATTTAAATAATTTCGATTTTTTAAAGATGTTAACATATCTACATATCTTAATTTATCTTCTTTAGTTAAAGTTTTCTTTTTACCAACTGGTAATTTTTTATAAACGAATATTATTGCAAGTAAACCAATAATAATTGTTAAAAATGAATAGACAATTTTATTTATTTGATTACTATTAGAAACATTTAATAATGTATTATATCCTTCATTTATTAATTCTTTAGTATTTACAAAAGTTAAATAAAAATCAAAATAATCAACAAAAATTTCATTGTTTTTAATATTTCTTATTAAGTAATTATAATCTTTTGCTAAATCTATCTGATAATCAACTTTAAATTTTGATAATTCTTTTCTTACATAATAATTATAGTTTGCTAAATTAAGTGCTACTATACTATTATCAGATGATTTTTTAATTAAATCACTTACTGTTTTATATGATTTAACAGTTATTTTATTATCTACTAAATACTCTTCAATTGCACTTCCAGAGATAGTTAATACCTCTTTATTTTGAAGTGATCTAATCGAATTTATAGTTATTTTATTAGATAACTTACTGATAATAACAATCGTTTCTTCAAACGGCGATACTGTTTGATAAGTATCCATATCATATTCTGTATAATCATAATTATCAAAGTAAAAATCAAGTTCATTTTTCTTAAATGCCTCTTTTAAAGCTTTAGAATTAGCATAATCTTGATATACTATTTCAACGTTTGCATAATCTGCAAAAGAAGAAATTATTGCATTATTAATTCCATACATTTCTTCATCTATTTTAGTATCATATGGTAAATTTTCAATATAACCATAAGCATATCTTTTGCTTCTAAACTTTACTTGTGACTGTTCATCTATATTCATAATTGAAAAATAATTATTAGTCAAATGTAAATTTTTTGAATCTGTATATTTTTCTTCTTGCCATTTACTATAATACTTATTAAAAATAGTATTTAATTTTTCTTCTTTTCCTAATGTTAAAACATAATTATCAGTCATCTCTGTAATATCATAGATAATATATAAAGGTTTTTCAGGATCTATTTTTTTAACAAAATCCAACTTAGAAACAACAATGGCATCTAATTTAGAATCCTCTAAATTAATTTCTTCAAACATTTTTTCATCAGTATCGAAACTTTTAAAAATAACATCTGCTCTTAAAAATGAATTAGCTTGTTCTAAATCAGTTTCTTTTACTCCAATAACTAAACCATCTAATTTATTTAAAGAAGTAAATTTACCTCTTTCTTTAGAAATTAATACATAGTTATCTTGATATATTAAAATATCTTTTTCAGAAAATTCTTTTTTTCTGATTAAAGAATATTCATTTTTATTATCTTTACTATAAGATACCTTATTAAAAGATAAATTAGTGTTCTCTTCTAAATCTTTAATAAAGTCTAAAAATAAACCTTCACCATTATAATTTAATAATACAACATCATTTAAAATTCCTAAATCTATAACATTATTCTTATTGCTTTCAATCCATCTTTTTTCTGCTATTGTAAGCGTATTATTCTTATCTTCCTTAAAGAAAACTGTGTATGTTAAGATAGATAAAACAGCTATTACCGCTGTTATAATAATTACTAGCAATGTCTTTTTTTTCATAAATTACTCCTTACCAAATAAAATTTACACTAGTTTTATGCTTATATCCTATTAATGGATACAGACTTTCAACTGATTCTTCACTGTTATCTTTTAAATATAATTGAATATCATAATATTTTTTTTCTTCATCGGTTAAATTTTCTAAAATAATATCTCCAGCAGTCTTGGCAGTTATTAAATCAGTTTTTAATTCAACTGAAACTATAAAGTTCATTCTACGACCTTCTAAGTTATAGTTAACATCTAAAACAAATTTTTCTTCCTTCAACTCACTTTTTATTTCATTTATAGTTTTTGTCGAAACTTCCATATCTTCAATACCATCTAATCTTGAACCATAAATGCTTTTTTTATCATCAGGATACAATAAACTCTTCATTGCAAATATTGCTAAAATGAATAGTACTAAAAACACAGATGCTGTAATAAAGGCATATTTATGTTTTTTAACAAATTTCATTTCTTCACCTCAATACTAAAATTATACTATATCTTCTTTTTTTTTTCAATCTAATAAATTTATAGTGCTATTAATTTGATTTTTTTCTTTATATAAAACAGATTTAACAACATCATTAGATTTTATATAAATACTTATCTTTCCTTCAAAATTAAAACTATTTAAATATTTATCACTTATTCTTTGATTTAAATTGAGCAATAAATTTTTAGAAACCTTTGAACTATTAATATTGATTACTATATTTAAAGGATTGTTATCCTTATAGATTGAATAGCCACTAATATATAAATAAGGCATATCTTTAAATTCATTTACCAAATCAATATAGGCATTATAATTATTTTGGTCATTAATACTAACAAAATTACTATCTAAATAATTATATTCATAATTTACATTTTTAAATTTAATAGTATTAGTTGTAGTAATTCCATAACTCTTATAAGTTCCTGGTATTATATCTCTTGGATTGCTTTGAAAGAATAGTGCAACTAAAATCCTTGTATCCGGAAGACCATATTGACTGCGATAGTACTGCACAATCTCTGAAGCTTTATTTTGGCCGATTTCAAATAATGTTTCATAGTCCATTTTCTTATATAAAGTAGCACCGTATGAATTATTATATGATTGATACTGATTTAATACGATCCCTAAACTTACTCCTCTTAAATCACCTTTGTTATCTAAATAGTTTTGTTCATGAACCATAGTTACATATTTTGGTTTTAATTTAATGCCATCTATTTCGATTTCTTCTGAATCATTTATATTTTTTTCATTTAAAAGATTCTTTAAATCAGATTCTTTTAAATATTGACCACTTTGGTAGTAATAATTATTAGGGTTGAAAAAATTTGAAGAAATATCCATTAAATATAACTCAACTTCTTCAATATTTATATTATTTAAAGTAGACAGTGAATAATTATTGCTTACTCCTTCTTTGTAAGGATTAAAAATACTATAATAATTGCCATAATTTTTTATTTCATCTAAATTTTCATTAGCACATCCTGAAATAAATAAAGATAAAAATAAGAATAAAACTACTTTCATAAATCACCTAATATCCTAAGACACCTTTTAAAGTTTCATCATTTTCTACTAAATCCGAAACCAATATCTCACGATATTCTGTCTTATTATCCCTTATTACAACTTTTTTAATACCAGAGTTAATGATCATTTTCTTACATAATGAACAAGGATTAGCATTCTCTACATAATTGCCATTTTTTAATTCTTTACCAACTAAATATAAAGTTGCATCTATCATATCTTTTCTAGATGCCGAAATAATCGCATTTTGTTCAGCATGGACACTTCGACACAACTCGTATCTTTCGCCTCTTGGTACTTTTAATTTTTCTCGCATGCAATAATTAAGGTCGCAACAATTATCACAACCTCTTGGGGCTCCAACATAACCGGTTGAAACAAGTTCGTCATTTTTAACAATCACAGCGCCAAAGTTTCTTCTTAGACAAGTTCCTCTTTCTAATACTACTTCAGCAATATCTAAATAATAATTTGTTTTATCTACTCTTTTCACAACTCTCACCATCTAAATTATAACACAAAAAAAAGAGTTACTTTAAATTTTTTAAAAAAGCATCTCTTTTTATATATCTTACATCCTCCAACATTTCGTTTATTATTACGTCAATATGATGTTTGTTCATATTTCACCTCGATTATAATTTAACACATCTTTACTCCTCTTGTGTGACTTTCGACAAAATTAGAAAAAATTAGAACTATTATTTTGAATTATTTATAAAATTATAGTATAATTGGTTTTGGTGAATTACATGATTAGAAACAAGAATATCATCTATGGAAATAGAGGAATAGGTTTAGAGGAAGATTTAAATAGAACTAATGAGTATTATCTGATTCATAACATTGCTTCTATCTATAAAAAACCGACTCCTATTACAATTGCAAAAGTTGACTATAAAATAAATATTATCAAAGAAGCTTATTTTAAAACACCATCGACTACTGATTACAATGGAATATATAAAGGAAAATATATCGATTTTGAGGCTAAAGAAACAAATTTAAACAATTTTCCGATTTCTAATATCCATAGTCATCAGATAAAACATTTAGAAACTATAAAAAATATGGGTGGTATTAGTTTTATAATCGTTAGATTTAATCGCCTAAATGAAGTTTATTTGCTCTTTACTAATCAATTATTAGAGTTTATAGAAAAAAATAAAAGAAAGTCTATCCCATTAGAATACTTTAAGACAAATGGATATTTAATTAATTATAAATATAACCCTAGATTAGATTATCTAGATATAATCGATAATATGGAGGATAAAAATGAAAAAATTTAAAAAAATGCTTAAAAAAAATAAAGAATTGGTAATAATTATAGCAATAAATATTGTTTTAATCTTATTAGCAATATTGCTTAAAAATACAATTGTTAAAATATTACTAGGAAGTCTTGTTATCTTATTTGATATTGTAATGATATTTAAGAAACTAAGAAAAAAATCAAAGAAGAAAAAAACTTCTATTTTAAAAGTATTTTTATTGTTTATGTTTTCAATTGCAATCTTCTGTTTTATAGCATTGTTTGGATTCCTTGGTTGGGTAATATTAGACTCACCAGAATTTAAAACAGATAATCTATATTCAAAAGAAGTGTCTATTGTCTATGATAATAGCGGAAAAATAATTGCTAAATTAGGAGTTGAAAAAAGAGAGAAAATCAGTTTTGATGAACTACCAGAAGTATTAGTTGATGCTATAGTTGCAACTGAAGATTCTAGATTCTTCCAACATAACGGATTTGATTTACCTCGTTTTGCAGTAGCGTCTATAAAACAAATGCTAGGTCAAAACGCTGGTGGAGCATCGACAATTACAATGCAAGTTTCTAAAAATGCCTTTACTGATACTACTAGCAAAGGTTTAGCAGGTATTAAAAGAAAATTCACAGATATTTATATGGCAATATTTAAAATAGAAAAAACTTATACTAAAGAAGAAATAATCGAATTTTATGTTAACTCTTATTTAATGGGCGGAAGAATATATGGTGTTGAACAAGCTTGCCAAACTTACTTTGGTAAAAGTGCTAAAGATATTAACTTATCAGAAGCAGCTATAATTGCAGGATTATATCAATCACCTAACAAATACAGTCCAGTAGCAAATCCAAAAAATGCTACTCAAAGAAGAAATACTGTTTTAACTTTAATGGTAAGACATGGTTATATAAGTGAAGAAGAAAAACAAATAGCAGCGGCAATTCCAATTGAAACATTAACTGAAAAGGGTAATAAATTAGTACTTGAAGAATATCAAGACTTTATTGATACAGTAGTAGAAGATGTAAAAGATACAACCGGTAATGATCCATATTCAGTAGCAATGGAAATATATACCACGATGAATCCTAAAATTCAAAAAGAAGTTAATAAGATAATGCGTGGTGAAACATTTAAATGGGAAAATAAAGGTGTTGACGGTGGTGTAGCTGTTGTCGATTCAGAAAATGGTGCAATTGTTGCTGTCGGCGGTGGTCGAAATAGAGATGTAGCTGGATTCAACAATGCAACACAGATGAAAAAACAAATTGGATCAACTGCAAAACCATTATTTGATTACGGTCCTGGTATTGAATATGAAAACTGGTCAACATATACTCCTTGGACAGATGAACCAATTACTTATACAGGTACTACAACAGTTGTTTCAAACTGGGATGGTGGCTATGTTGGATTTATAACCTCTAGGGATGCTCTTAGAATATCTAGAAATATTCCTGCTTTAAAAGCTTTCAAAAAACAAAATAAAGCAAATATACTTGAATTTGTTAAAAACTTAGGATTATCTCCAGAAACAGATGGTTTTTCATTACATGAAGCCCATGCTATTGGAGGTTATGATGGTGAAAGTCCATTATCATTAGCGGCAGCATATGCAGCTTTTGCAAATGGTGGTTATTATAGAAAACCTTATAGTTTTACAAAAATTGTCTACCGTGAAAGCGGAGATGTTTATGATCGTAAAGTAAAAGCTGTTCAAGCGATGAGTGAGGCTACTGCTTTTATGGTTAATAATATATTAGAAGATACATCTTCTTATATATTAGGTAGCAATACCATGAATGGTGTAAAATTTGCATCTAAAACCGGTACAACTAATTACCCTAAATCAATTCAACAAAAATACAGATTATCGAGTGGTGCT
>JAQUGJ010000004.1:0-25744 GCA_028684255.1 Bacilli bacterium
TTCTTCTTTTATTATTTGTGCTGTTAAAGAAGGATTAGCTTGACCTCTAGTACGCTTCATTACTTGACCAACGAAGAAGTCAAAAACATTTTTCCCTTTTCTATAATCTTCAATTAAATGTAAGTTACCTTCTAATATTTCAACAACCATTGCTCTTATTTGAGCATCATCATCGATTTGTTTAATTCCTAATTCATCTACAATATCTTTTGGTTCTTTATCTTCTTCTAATATTTTAATGAATACATCTTTACTTTGTTTTGAAGATATTTTACCATTATCTACTAGTTCAATTAGCTCAAATAAACGTTTTGGCGTTAAAGAAATATCAGAAACATT
Organism: Bacilli bacterium; assembly: GCA_028684255.1. GTDB lineage: Bacteria > Bacillota_I > Bacilli_A > RF39 > UBA660 > CAKOQQ01. Next base: position 340 of record JAQUGJ010000004.1, read on the forward strand.
CTTATCGATTTTGTTTAAATAACCAGTTACATTAGTAGTTAACCAATTTGATACTGATTTAGGATTTGCCCCCAATATAATAGTTTCTTCAAAAAAATCAGCAATTTCTTTATCTTTTACTAACACTATAGCATCATATTTGCTTATTTCATATTCATTCATATAAATTTGAGTTCTTTCAAACTGTAATTTTGGAATTGAATCTTTAACTTCTTTTTTTAATTCCTCTGTAATTATAAAAGGAGGAATGTTAGGTTCAATATAATACTTATAGTCTAATCCATCTACTTTTTCACGCATTCTATAAGTTTTCATATCAGTATCATCGTATCTTCTTGTCTCTTGTATAACTTTAGATCCTGAGTCTAAGATTTGTGTTTGTCTTTCAATCTCATATTGAATTGCTTCTTTTACATTACTAAATGAGTTGATGTTTTTCATTTCTACTTTAGTTCCAAGTTCATTACTTCCAACAGGTGCGAGCGAAACATTTACGTCACATCTCATTTGTCCTCTATCTGTTCTAGCTTCACTTACATCACAGTATAAGAATATCTTTCTTAAACTTTCTAAGAACGCTAAAGCTTCATCAGCACTGTGAATACATGGTTCAGTAACTGTTTCAAGTAAAGGAATACCAGCACGGTTATAATCAATTAAAGAAAATGTTGAATAATGATCTAAACTAGCAGTATCTTCTTCTAAATGAATATCGTGAATGTGTATTCTTTTTACTACATCATCTACATATACATCTAAATAACCATTTATTCCAACCGGATCATGCATTTGAGTCAATTGAAATCCTTTTGGTAAATCAGGATAATAGTAATTTTTTCTATCAAAATACATCTTTGTTGGTAGTTCACAGTTTAATGCCATAGCCATTTTTAAAGCTTTTTTAACGCCTTCGTAATTTACAACTGGCATTGTTCCTGGGAACGCTAAATCAACTTCATTAATGTTTTCGTTTGCAGTAGATTCATATCTATTAGCAGCACTAGAAAACATTTTTGTATTTGTTTTTACTTCACAGTGAACTTCTAATCCAATCGTTACTTCATATTTCACTATTTATCCCTCCTTGCTAATTGACCTTTATAATTCATAGTACCTTCAATAGCATAAGCAATGTTTAACAACTTTAAGTCACTCTTTATTCCACTTGTTATAGATAAACCTATTGGCATCTTATTTACAAAGCCGCATGGGATTGTTATACTTGGAAAACCACCAAAATTGGCAATCGCCATATGATTTTCTAATAGTAAGTGACGATTTGATATTTTATCAATATTGTCTGATTTAAAAGAAGGTGCTGTACTTCCTGATGCTGGTAATATTAAAGCATCGTATTCTTTAAATAAAGAATTCATTTTGTCAACTATTAATCTTCTAATTCTAGAAGCATTTAAAAATAATTTTTCTTGATTTTCTTTTTGCAAAATATAATTTCCTATTACAAATCTTCTTTTAACTAACTCTGAAAAACCTTTAGTTCTAGCATCAAACATAATATCTTCAATACTTGTACCTTCACCACGAGGTCCATAGATAATACCTGTTAAATTAGAATTATTAGATGTTGCTTCTGCACATGAAATTGTAAAATAAATTGGAAAAACAGCTTTTAATATATCTTTGTCGAAACTTACTTCTGTAACTTCAAAACCAATTTTTTTTGCATTTTCAATTACCTCTTTAAAATTCTCAAATATTTCTTCTAATTCACTATCAGTTTCATCTTTATAATTATTTATATCTAACATTTCTTTAAAGTAAAATAATTTTTTTCCTTTTATATTACCATCAATGTTTTTATAAAATTCATTATTGTCTTCTAAAGATGTCATATCTTTAGGATCATAACCTTTAGTAGCATCTAATACAATGGCAACATCTTTAACACTCCTTGTAAAAATTCCCACATGATCTAAGGAACTTGCGAATGCAAATAGTCCAAAACGAGAAATAAGGCCATAAGTAGGTTTATATCCAACTATTCCACCATAACTCGCCGGTTTTCTAACTGAGTCACCAGTATCACTACCAAGTGCGAAAGGTACTATTCCAAGGGCTACTGAAGCGGCTGATCCTGCTGATGAACCACCAATTAGTTTATTATTATCCCAAGGATTTTTAACTGCTCCAGTGTGTCCTGTTGTACCAGACCCACCCATACCTAGTTCATCTAAAACTGTTTTACCAATCATAAGTGAACCTTTTAATTTTATTTTTTCTACTACAGTAGCATCAAAAAATGGAACATAATCTTTTAATATATTAGAAGAACCTGTCGATAAAACTCCTTTAGTTGAGAAGTTATCTTTGATTGCACAAGGAATACCTTTTAACATATTATCTTCTATATTATCGATATTTTTTAATTGTTCAAAAGCATAATCTTCAGTTATTGTTACAAAAGAATTGTATTGTTCTTGATAATATTTAGATCTTTCAATACTTTCTATTAGCAACTCTTCATATGTTACTTTCTTATCCTTTATATCTTTGTTTATCTCTTCAATTGTTTTATTTAAAAATTCCATCTAATCCACCACCTTTGGTACTTTAATTTCACGATTTTTAACAGAATCACAATTACTTAAAGCATCTTCAATTGAAATATTATTAACAGTTCCATCTTCTCTTAAAGTAACGTTTTCTTTTTCAAATGGAAAAGTCATTGGTTCTAAAGATTCAATATCTTTTATATTTCCAATTAGATCCATCTGTTTTAATAAAGTTTGAAATTCCTTAGATAATGTTTCATATTCACTATCTTCCATATCAAACATCAAATTATTAGCATATTTTTTTAATTGTTCTTTTGTTATCATAAAATCCTCCTTTATAACAAAATAAGTCTCCATTCGTGGAAACTTATTTAAATACAATATGGCGCCTGATGTAGGACTCGGACCTACGACCTAACGGTTAACAGCCGTTTGCTCTACCGACTGAGCTAATCAGGCAAAATGGCGCTCAATGTAGGACTCGGACCTACGACCTAACGGTTAACAGCCGTTTGCTCTACCGACTGAGCTAATTGAGCATAAATGGCGCCTGATGTAGGACTCGGACCTACGACCTAACGGTTAACAGCCGTTTGCTCTACCGACTGAGCTAATCAGGCAAATTTTGCATGTAAATATGACCTTTACATTAAAAAACAGTAACATCTTCCACTAAAGGGACGAATTACTGTTGTATCCGCGGTACCACCCATTTTATTATATATCACTATATAATCTCTTATGATATGTAACATGGTAACGGATTACAACCGATTCATCCTACTTATTTCGAACGAATGGCTCCGAAGTGTTATTCATAATAATCTTAACAGTTAGCTCTCACCATACCTAACTCGCTTATATCAGTATTATTATTACTTCTCTCCATCAAGGCCTATGTATAAATTATAGTGACTTTTTAAAAGTTTGTCAATATAATTAACTAATTTTTTTCAACTTCTTCTTTTATTATATTTAATTTACTAAGATAAGATTCTAAACCTTCAAAAGTAAACTCTCCAGAAACAATCGAATCATTTGATATTTCAAGAGTAGTTACAACATCTAAAGCTTTGTTTAATAAGATATCATCTACCTCTGATTTAAATAATATTTTTGTTAAAGCTATTTTATTACTTCCTACGTTTGTTACTATAACATATGTATTATATTTACCTTGTTTTCCTTTAAATAGTAAATTATCTTTATTATTTACTGATTTTTCATAATCACTTGTAATTTCTATATCAGCATCTTTAATAACTTTATAAAAATCATCTTTATTTGTTTTAATATTACTATATTCCATTTCTTCTATTTGAACTGAAAATCCCCAATTTGATGTTTTATCTGAAAAAATAAGATTATCTTTCTTTTCATATGACCAATCATAAGGTATATCATATTTATAATTATCAATATATACAGTCTTCATAGTCTCTTCATTTACTATTAAATTTACTTCTTCTTTATCTTTATTTATAATCAATAAAATATTTAGCACTAAAGACGCTAAAAAAAGTATTGCTAGTACAATAATTAAAGGGTTAAAATTATTTTTCTTTATTATCATTTCAACATCTGAATCATTTTGATTCAATTTTGATTTGGGTTTTTCTATATCTTCATCAACTGATAACTCTTCTTTTACATCAGTAACTTCGTTATCTATTATTTTTTCTAAAACATTAGCTTCAACATTATCTGTTATTCCTAAAACTTCAACATTTTCTAATTTTTCATATTTATTTCCACAAATACGGCAAAACTCTTCGCCTGTTATTATTGGTGTCCCGCATTTTTCACACTTCATATGAAACCTCCATCTAGATATAATTATACAATACTCTTGTTTTTTGTCAATTTATGAAGGTCTTATATTTACACTTTTGAATTAAAAAAACTCTATTTCTAGAGTTTATATTACAATTGCAATCATACTTGAAGAACCTTTATTTACTATCTTAGTTAAGGTTTGTTTTAGTTTGTATCTAATATTTTCTGGCATAATCGATAATTTAGCTTGAATTCCTTCTTTAACAATTGCATCTAAGCTTCTACCAAAAATTTCACTTTTCCAAATACTATTAGCTTCTTCACCTTCGACTAAGTAATTAATTAATTCTTTAGATTGAAGTTCAGATCCAATAATTGGTTCAAAGGTACTTTCAACATCGACTCTAATCATATGTATAGAAGGCGCTACTGCTTTTAGTTTTATTCCATATCTACTTCCTTGTCTAATAACTTCTGGTTTATCTAGACGCATATCTTCAATTGTTGGTGATGCAACACCATATCCAGTTTGTTTAACCATTTTTAAAGCTGTTTTAACTTGATCGTATTCTCTTTTTGATTCATTATAATCTTGGAATAATGATAATAAATCACTTTTATTTCTAATATCGATTCCAATTATTTCTTTTAACACTTGATTATACAATTCCCCTGGTGCTTGTAATGTAATAACAACCTCACCAGTCGATGAATCTACTTTAGATAAATAAGCTTTTGAAATATACTCGCAATCAGTAAAATGATCTGTAATATGTTCTACATCTCTTAATCTTTCAACTGATACAACACTTTCTTTAATTTTTTCAATATAAATCTTCTTTAACCAATTATTATGTGATAAACATGCTATCCATTCTGGCATTTCGACAGTTACTTCTTCAATTGGAAATTCATATAAAGCTTCTCTTAAAATGTTATAAATATCTTTTTCAAGCATATTTTCAATACTGATTGGCATTACTGGAACATTGTATTTTTCATTTAATGATTCTGCTAATCTCTCAGTTTCTGGCAACATTGGATGGGCTGAGTTAAGAAGGACTATAAAAGGTTTACCAATTTCATTGAGTTCTTCAATTACTCTGTTTTCAGCCTCTAAATAATCATTTCTTGGAATCTCACCTATTGAACCATCAGTCGTTACTACAATTCCAATTGTCGAATGATCTTTTATAACTTTCTCAGTACCAATTTCGGCAGCCTCTACAAAAGGAATCGCCTCATCATACCACGGTGTTCTTACTAATCTTGGACCATTTTCGTCTTCATAACCTTTAGCACTTGGAATTACATATCCAACACAATCTACTAATCTAATGTTAGCATAAAAATTATCAATCTTTATTTTTGCACCATTACTAGGCACAAATTTTGGTTCCGTTGTCATAATAGTTTTGCCTTGAGCGCTTTGTGGTATCTCATCTAAAGCTCTTTTTTTCTCATACTCATCTTCAATATTAGGAACAACTAAATTTTCAATTACTTTTTTTATAAAAGTTGACTTACCAGTTCTTACAGCACCTACTACTCCTAAGTATATATCTCCACCGGTTCTTTCTGTAATACTTTTAATTATTTGTGTTTTTTCCATTTGATCCCTACTTTCTTGTTCAATTAAATATATGAGACACTACTTTATTTATTCACATAAAAAATATTTTTTTAAAAGTAAATTAATTTTTTAAATAGATAATAAAAAAGACACTATTTGTGTCTTTTAATTATTCACCCTGATTACCCTTTTATCATCAACTTTATAAATAATATCAGTTAAATCATCTATATCTTCTTTTATATGTGATGAAAATATAATAAGTTTTCCTTCTTCTTTCAATTGTAATAATTTCTTTTTAACCTCTTTAACAATTTTTTCTTCTATACCATTAAATGGTTCATCTAATATTAAAACATCTGGGTTTTCCATGAACACTTGAACTAATGCAAGTTTTTGTTTAGTTCCTTGTGAATATTTATAATATTTTTTATCTTTTTCTTCAAAAATATTAAGTTCCTTCATTGTATTTTCAATTTCTGTTTTACCTACTTTTTTTTGTATATCTGCTAATAACTTTAGATTTTCATAACCCGTTAAATCATTTATAAAACTAGGTTTATCTATAACAGCTCTTGTATTTTTAGGAAATGTTTTCTTTTCGATAATATTTTCCCCATCAAATATTATTTTTCCTTCAGTAGGAATATATAAAGCACATATCATTTTCATAAGCACTGATTTACCTGAACCATTTCTTCCAATAATTCCATAAATATTTCCAGATTCGAATGTTAAATTAACATCTTCTAAAATTACATTATTTTTAAAAGATTTATATACATTTTTTATCTCTATTTTCATAATTGACACCTCTCTATAACTTCTATTATTTTTTCTTTATAAAAAACCATATTTAGAATAAATAGAAAAAATGCTAACATTAAATAATATATAGCTGATATTTCTATAAAATTAAAAGAATTTATATACATCACTATAGCAAATAAAAGATATAATACTAAAATATATTTAAAATCATTAATGATTAATGCAATTATATATAGTAATTGTACTATAAAGATTATTATTATTAAGTCTTTAAAAAACAAGCCTATTAAATACATATCCATAAAACCAATTATAAAAAGAAATGAATAGAGAACCATATAAAACAAGAATAAGATAATATATGTTGATATCTGTTTATATATTAACCAGTTAGTTTTTTTCATTCTTAAAAATAAATTACCACAATTATTTTCAATGTCTTCAAAAAAGATACTAGAAAACATCAATAATATCATTGATCCTTTTAACAAAAACATTATTATTGGAATCAAACTTTCTCCTTTAAGATCAAACCCTAACAATATTTTAAGAAGATCAATATTATAATTTTTAAAACTAGTAAAAAGATAAGTTAAAATTAAAACTATTATTAAATACATTATAATAAAAAGGCTCTTTTTTCTTATAACATTGCTTATATCATTATTTATTATATATTTCAAACAATCACTTCTTTCAAAGTAAACTTACTCACAATCTATTATTAGTTTTTCTTTTTTTCGGTAGAGCAAAAAAACTATAAATGATGTTAATATCATTAGGAAAAATGAAAATGCAATTTTAATCCAGACAATAGAATCACTAAAATTATATATACTACCATAAGATACCTCAATCTTAGAAGGATAACCCGTTACAGTTTGTATTATTAACTCTATTAGAAAAAAAGTTATATATGCAGATAGTATAGAAATCACAACATGTTTGCTTTTTCTTAAAAATATAAGACCTAAATTAACAAAATAAACATTAAAAAATGTAATATTTGCCAAAAATAAAATAAGTGTTATAGGCCAAACTAAAAGTTGTTCTCTTGAAAAAAAAGTTGCCCATTTATAATTTTCTATACTTGTTAAAACATCAAAATTTTTTGTCATTGCTATTGATACGATAAAACTCACTATAAGTGATAATGGTAATACAAAACTGTATTTGAGACTTTTTGAATATGTTTTTTTCATATACTCAGAATAATTACTACGCACTAATGTATTTTTTAAATTACCTTTTTTAATCATTTTATTCATTTCTATAGCAGAAAAAATTATGACGAATAACGGAAAAAAAATAAAAAATCTATAACTAAAATAATGAGGAATAACATATCCAAAATTACTCATAGCATCTGGCCAAACAAAATTGTTTGTTTCATTAATAAGCTGTTTCATAAAAATATAATGTTGATAATGATCATAAGCAAAAATTATAATAAATAACACTAATACAACTATAAACATTAAATTACTTTTATTTCTTATCATAATTAACTCCCGTATTCATTTTTTATTAATACAATTTTAGCATTTATACCAAATTATGGCAAATAAAAAAGACTAAAAAGTCTTATATCATTTTATCTATATTTTTAGGAACTTTATCATTGACAACTGCTGATATTATTTTATCCTCTTTTTCTTTAGAAACCTCTTTACCTGTCATTTTACTTAACTCTTTTATTACCTCTCTTAAAGTTTGTTCATTTTTTAAATCATTTTGTTGTAATTTACTTGCTAAGCCAAGAATTGTTTCTTTGTCAACTTTCGTTTTCTTCTCGATTTTATCAAAAAAACCATCTGTTAGATTCATAAGGACCCTCCTCACAGATAGTATATGTTTTTGATTTTTTTTTGTTATAATTCGCTTTTTGATTTAAATTGAATTACAATTGGTGTTCCTTCAAAATCAATAGCTTCTCTAATTTTATTTTCTAAATATCTTTCGTATGAAAAATGCACTAAACCTTTACTATTTACTTGAATGTTAAATGTTGGTGGTTTGGTTGCAACTTGACTTGAAAAATATATTTTCAATCTTTTTGATTTATAAGAAGGAGGTAAATTAAGTTCATATGCTTCTCTTATAATGTTATTTAAAACACTTGTTTTTACTTCTTTTTTACTATTTTCATAAACTTTCAATATTTCCGGCATTAAAGTATGTATTCTTTTCTTAGTTTTTGCTGATAAAAATACAACTGGAGCATATGGAATAAATTGAAAATTGTTCCTTATTTCTAAAGTATATTCTCTAATAGAACCATCTTTATTTTCAACAGTATCCCATTTATTAACAACTATTACAATTGGTTTTCCTGCTTCAATGGCATAACTTGCTATATGTTTATCATGTTCAATAATACCTTCTAAAGCATCAATAACAAGTACACATACATCTGATCTATCAATTGCTTTCAAACCTCTTAATAAACTGTATTTTTCAACATTTTCGTATATTCTTCCTTTTTTTCTCATACCCGCTGTATCTATTACAGTATATTCTTCACCATGGTAATTAAAATCAGTATCAATAGCATCTCTAGTAGTTCCTGATTTATCAGATACTAAAACTCTTTCTTCATTTAAAATAGCATTTACTAAACTACTTTTACCTACATTTGGTCTTCCAATTACACAAAACTTAATATGAGTTTCATCTTCCTCTTCTTCTACTTTAGAAAAATCTTTAGTAATTTCTTCTAATAAATCATAAATACCAGTATTTTGTTCTCCACTTACAGGTATATAAGAATCAAAGCCAAGTTCATAGAAATCATAAATATTTTCTTTACTTTCTTTACTATCCATTTTATTTATTACCACAATAACTTTTTTACCACTTTTAATAAGCATGTCCTTTACAACATAGTCATTAGCGGTTAATCCTTCTTTACCATCAACCACAAACAAAACAATATCAGATTCATCAATTGCAATCTGAGCTTGAACAACAATTTCATTTGAAAAAATTTCATTACTTATATCTATACCGCCTGTATCTATTAAATGAAACTTATAATCATTAAAAGAGGCAGTACCATAGATTCTATCTCTCGTTACCCCAGGAGTATCTTCAATTATAGATATTCTTTTACCAACTAGTCGATTAAATAATGTTGATTTTCCAACATTTGGTCTTCCTACTAACGCTACAACATTTTTTTTCATTTTATCCCTCCTGTACTGATAACAATTATATCATATTCTTATTTTAATTTCTTTACCTAAATTTATAATCTTATCGGTGTCATTATATATGATAGCACTGTTTTCTATTATTTTATATAAGAATAATTTATCGACCTTTTCTTTTATTTTTAAATATAACTCATTTTTATATAAATACAACTTTACTTTATCATAAAAAATTTCTTCAATAAAAAAGTAATCTTCTATTTTATATAAGAAAAAAACGTTTTCTTTCATCTCTACTTCAACATCAACTTGATTAGTAACACTAAAATAATTAGACATTTCTTTTGAAATGGTCATTATTATACCATAATATTCATCATTATATACTTCAATAAAGTAATAACCTTGAATATCTAAATTATGCTTTAACTTTAATTTTTGAAATATTTTTTTCATGTCTATCAAAGTTTTTTCTTTATTATCAAAATCAATAGTTATTTTTTCAAACAAAAAAACAACTATATTGTTTTCGTCAATAATATTAACTTTCATAATATCACCTATCTTATATTATGAAATAAATAGTAATATGAGATTAATAAATTGTTCTTTTTAACTTTTCGTGAATTTCTTCGCGACCTAATTTAGTAACACTAGAAAACATTACAAATTCATCATCAACAACTAAATCAAATTCATCAAAGATTATACTTCTTTGCTTCTGTTGTAATGTTATTCCTATCTTATCTACCTTAGTTGCAACTATTGTAACTGGTAGATTATAATGCTTTAAGAAATTATACATCATTAAATCATCAGAATTAGGTTTATGGCGAAAATCTACTAGCATAAAAACTTGTTTTAAATCTGGTCTATTCATTAAATAATCTTCCATCATTAAACCAAATTTTTTTTGTTTTTTCTTACTTAAATTTGCATAACCATATCCTGGAGCATCCACAAGATAAAACTCATCATTCACTAAATAAAAATTAATAGTCTGAGTCTTACCAGGATTAGATGATGTTCTGGCAAAATTTTTCCTATTTATAATAGTATTAATAAAACTACTTTTGCCAACATTACTTCTACCAACTAACAAAAACTCTGGTTTTTCATCAGTAGGATATTGGCTTCTTCTAACTGCACTTATAATCAGTTTTACTGAATTTATTTTCATTCTAATCACCCTTAAGTAATTAGATTATACCATATTTGACTATTTTTATACAAACATTTTTATATTGAATAATTACACTAATTAGTATAAAATAATAGTAGGGTGATTAGATGAAGGGAATAACCAAATATAAGGTTGAAAAAGCAATTTTAATACCTTTGTTAATTTTTGCAATTATATCGGTTATTACTGTTAATAGCGCTACTAACATATTGAGTAGCGAATTTTCTAATCTAGCAATTAAACAAATAGTTTGGTACCTTATTGGTTTTGGTTTAGTATATTTGATAATGTTTATTGGAAACGATTATTTTTATAAACACGCTTGGATACTATATATATTAGGAGTCATTTCCTTAATCGGCTTACTTTTATTTGCAGAACCAATAAACAATGCAAAATGCTGGTTTTCAATTCCTGGTGTTGGTACTATTCAACCTAGTGAATTTATGAAAATAATCTTAATTATCTTAATAAGTACAATGATCGATAAATTTAACGAAGATTATAATAATCCATCAATTAAAGAAGAGTTCTTCTTTATTTTAAAAATTATGATTGTTGTCTTAATACCTAGTATTTTAACATTCCTACAACCTGATACAGGTGTTGTATTAATATATTTAATAATTACCATAATTATGTTATTTGTAGCAGGTATAAGGTATAGATGGTTTATTCTATTATTTGCCTCTCTTTTTATAGTAATAGGATTCGTTTTAGCAATTTATTTTATCAACTCTGATTTATTTGTTAATATTTTTGGAACTTCTTTTTTTCTTAGAGTTGACCGTTTATTAGATTGGTCAAGTGGTAGTGGTTATCAATTACAAAAAGGTTTAGCAGCTATCGGATCAGCAGGACTATTTGGATATGGTTTAAACAATACTCCTCTTTATTTTCCAGAAGCCCAGACAGATTTTATATTTGCCGTTTTTGCTAGTAATTTTGGTTATATAGGTTCTATATTATTAATATCTTTAATCACTTTTTTCGATATAAGATTAATTATGACAGCTATAAAATGTAACGATAATACTAGTAAATATATAATAAGTGGAGCCTTAGGAATGCTCATATATCAACAAGTTCAAAATATTGGAATGACTTTTGGATTATTACCAATTACAGGTATTACCCTTCCTTTTATTAGTTATGGTGGTTCCTCTTTATTAAGTTACATGATTATGATGGGAATAATATTTAATATTTCCAATAGATCTTTAAGATATACAAATTAAAAAATAAGGAAAAATCCTTATTTTTTTATGGTCTATATTCTTCACAAGTTTCTTTTAATTCAGCATCCCATGAATTATCATTATAAGTCATTTCTAAAAATAATTTTTGATCAAATTCTTTACTAGTTTTTGAATCTAATAATGGTTCTTTTAAATATCCGTAATCGACTAATGTTTTTAATTTAATGCAATAGATTGATCCATTTACAGTTTTAAAGTCGATTCCATTATCCGATATGTAATTCTCAGCTTGTGTCTTATAAAAGATTAATGTTGAATCACTTATTTCGTTTTTATTTTGTTTAAGTACTTTAGTAACTGCCGGAAAGACAATTAACATTACGAGTGTTAATATTACTACTACTCCTACTAATTCTGCTAAAGTAAATCCTTTATTTTTCATAGTTCACCTACTCTTCTGTAGTTGCAGAAGGAAGTCCAATATAACCAATCGACATTAAAATTTTATTGTTTTCGTTATATATTAAAACTTCATATGAACAATTCTTATCACTTAAGTTAAAACATATTATTCCCGTATCATCAACTAAATTTTGTAAAATACTATCCTCATGATTAAGTTTTTTGCCTGCCACCTGTTTCATTGATATACTTGCATCTTCAATTTTAGTATATGCTTTTACCTTTGTCATAACTGACTCTATTTTAGCTTCTAAATCTTCTAAAGTCATATCCGTTTGAAGTTCAGTAATAAAACCATTCTTTACAAACTTTTTAGGATTAATACCTCTTTCAAATGAAGCTTCACCTTCTAATCCGATAAATGTTGCTTTAACATTATATAATTGAATGCTTCCCTTTTGAGTTATATTAAATTTAACTTCGGTGTCAACATCCATTACTTGATTATATATATAATCCTCAAAAACAATTGGCTCTTGTTCTTTTTCTCCGCATCCTGAAATAAAGAAAATTAGAAATATTATTGAAATTAATTTAACTATCTTTTTCATAAAATCCTCCTATTATTAATGATATCATAAAATTTATTTTTTTACTATTTTAAGCTGCAACAGTTTAACTACTTAAAATTACTACCGTAACATTTCCATATGGATTTACAACAGTTCCTCCTGCAAATGTATAAAGACTACCCGTACCTGCGTTCACTATAGAATCCCAGTCAAAACTTCGACCTGAAAGGTTATAAATTGTAGATAAAGGACCATTTCCAGATGTAGATGAGGCTGAAGATTTATAGAATGCACGTGATCCAATTGTTGTTACCCCAGTCCCAATATATACAGTCGATAATCTATTAGCCTCAAACACCCTTGTGCTAATCGTTGTTACACTATTAGGAATCGTTATAGTACTTAATGAATTACTATAAAATGCCAAAGTATTAATCGTTGTCAATGTATTAGGGAGTGTTAAAGTATTGGAAATGTAATTATATGCAAATGCATATGAACCTATACTTATTACAGAATTATTAAAATTTAAACTTGTTAAATTGTTATACTGAAATGCATAATTAGAAACAGTTGTTACTTGATTTGGAATTACAAATGAAGTTTTGTTTATCAAAGCTGAAATAAGAACAGTATAATCAGAATTATATAAAACTCCATCTAATACTTTAAATTTATTACTATTTATCTCTATATATGTAATATTGTTATAACCGCTTCGATTACCTGCAAAGGCCCCACCACCAATGGCATTTACACCTGAACCAATGTATACAGTGTTTAGTTTGTTGCGGTAAAAAGCTAAAGCATTAATAGTAACAACATTATTAGGAATTGTTAAACTTTTTAATAAATTTGAACCAAAAGCATATGTATCGATTTTTATAAGACCGGTTCCTAACTTTAGTTTTTCAATATTATTGTTATAGAAAGCATAGGTTTGAATTGTTGTTATGTTATTTGGAATTTCTAATTCTTTAATAAAATTCTTATAAAAAGCTTGAGTAGGAATTATGGTAAGCCCACTTCCTATCTTTAAAGTTTCAATTTTATTATTGTAAAAAGAATATGTTCCAATTGAAGTAAGCGAATCAGGGAGTATTAAAGTTACTATTAAGTTGTCTCTAAATGCATATGTTCCAATTGATTGTATTATATTAGAAAAACGAATAGATGTTATTTCATTCATGTAAAATGCTCTACCACCAATAGTAGTTACCTTTTTGGGAATTACTAAATTACCAGTAATATCATTATTTTCAAAAGCGCTTGTACCAATTGTAACTAAGTTTTCAGGTAATTCAACACTAACTAATTCTTGATTTATAAAAGCTGAATTTCCAATTTCAGTTACCGGTTTTCCATTATATTTAGAAGGTATTTTTATATTTTTTAACCCTGCTGGTTTAGAACTGGAAAATCCCATTACAGTTGCTTGAGTACTAGTTTCTGTCCAAACAAAATATGTTACATCAGTAGAACCATCATCTATTATTTCCATACAACTACTAACATATTCGAAATCCCATTTGCTACTATAAGTTATCTTAACATACTTGCTCAAATCAACATTTTGATTTGTCTTAGAATCATAAAGTGGTTCTTTTAAATAATCTTTATCAACAAGGGTCTGTAATTGAACACAGTATACACTACCAGTTCTATCATGATATTGACTATAATGATCAGACATATAAAGAGATGCAGACGCATTGATGATTTGCATTGTTGTATCACTTAATTTTTCCCTTGATTTAAATACGAAATTTGACATTGCAGGAGTGATTAAAATTACTAATAAACTAATAATTACTACTACCCCTATCATTTCAGCTAATGTGAAACCTTTTTTCATATCATCACCATCTTAATTATAGCATAATTTAAATAAAAAAAAACAACTATTTAGTTGCTTCTTTAACGCTTAAAACTTCTTTTCCTTTATATGATCCACATTTTGTACATGCTCTGTGTGGTTTAATTGTTTCACCACATTTAGGACATATTGTAGTTGTACTACCCTCGATCTTATAATGAGTTCTACGCATTCTTCCACTAGTTTTACTTACTTTTCTAAATGGTACTGCCATTCATAACACCTCTATTCTATAATAAATCTTTTAGTCTTTCTAATTCTGGATTTATATTCGTCTCTGGTTCTGTTATAATTTTCCATCCATCACCAGAAGTTTTAAAATCACCTAGATCTGTACTGGTTACCTTAATAGGTACCTCCATTAATATATTTTGCCATATTATCGGCAAAATATCAATAGTATTTTGCTTATTTTCTGAGTTTTTATCAATTTCTTCTAATAAATCAGACATATTATTATCAATATTAATATTAAAAGGATATTCAACCTCTTTTAAAGTTAAACTACATGGTAATATCATTGTTCCTTTGATATTTAAGATAATTTGATAATCTTCATCACTTAAACTAATTTCTCCATTGATATGAACATTATCTAATCTTAGTATACCACTGTTTTTTAATTGTTCTTGACTAAAGGAATAGTCTTCATCCACTAAAATAAATTCTAAAACACCTTTATTTAACTTTAAAACATCGAATTTCATTTTAACCACCGTTGTTAATTATATCTTTTTTCTTTAAAAAAATCAACATTATCCTTTAATTATGTTAAAATATAATTGGTGATTAAATGGAGACAATAGGAATAATATGTGAATATAACCCTTTTCATAATGGGCACAAATACCATATTGATAAAATAAAAGAACTTTATCCAGATTCAAAGATAATCTTAGTAATGAGTTCTCATTTTTTACAAAGAGGCGAAGTAAGCATTATGAATAAATGGGATAAAACAAAAATTGCTCTTTCTATGGGTGTTGACTTAGTAGCAGAGTTACCTTTTATGTTTTCTTCACAAGGTGCTGATATATTCAGTAAAGGGGCTTTAAAAATACTTGCTAGTTTAAAAATAAACAAACTCGTTTTCGGTGCTGAAACAAACGACATAGAATATTTAACTAAACTTGCTAATAAAACCTTAAAAGATAGCTCTAAAATTAAAGAATACTTAAAAGAAGGTATGAATTATCCTAAAGCTATGTTTAAGGCATTAGACACTGATAAAATAAGTCCGAACGATATATTAGGAATCTGTTACATTAAAGAAATTATTCAAAATAATTATCAAATAGAACCAATTTGTATAAAAAGGACTAATGATTACCATTCGACTGAATTAGATAAGAGTATTGTAAGCGCTACTAGTATTAGAAATGCCTTAAAAGAAAATGTAAATATAAAAAAATTCGTTCCTAAAATTACTTATGAATTGTTAAAAAGGCCTTATGTTTTAGATGATTATTTTAATCTAATAAAATATAAGATACTTATAAGCAATAATTTAGATGAGATTCAAAGCGTCGATGAAGGAATCGAAAATAGGTTAAAAAAATATGCAATTGAATCTAATAATATTGATGAATTTGTAGAAAAAGTTAAAACTAAAAGATATAGTTACAATCGTATTAAAAGAATGCTAATTCATATTTTAATTGATTTTAAAAAAGAAGAAGCTACTAATGAAGTTACTTATATTAGAATTTTAGGTTTTAATAATATTGGAAAAAATCATTTAAGTAAATTAAAAAAACAAATTGATTTACCAATAATAACTAATTGTAATAACGATTTAGCAAAACTAGAGATAAGGGCTACTTCAGTATATGATAGTAATTTAGTTAAATATGAATATCAAAAAAAGCCAATTATTTATTAGCTTTTTGACATTTAGGACAATAATGCGTTCCTCTTCCGCCAACTTTAATTTTTAATATGTCGCTTTTACAAAAAGGACATATTTTTTTTGTATGTACCATTAACTCTTGTTGAAATCTTCCATGTACTCCAGAAGCTGAATAACTTTTTATCGTCGTCCCACCAAGATCAATAGCCCTATTTAAAATTATTTTAGTGTTTTCAATTATCTTCTTTAAATCATTATCACTTAGATCATTAACTTTTGTTAATGGATTAATTTTGCTAGCAAAAAGTATTTCATCTACATAAATATTGCCAATTCCAACTATTATTGATTGATCTAATAAAATAGTTTTAATTGGTAATTTTTTGTTCTTTAATGCTTCTTTTAAATAATTAACCGTTAATTTATTATCAAAAGGTTCTAATCCTAACTTATTTAAAGGAGTATCTTCTTTTAGTGATTTCACTAAAATCATTCTTCCGAATTTTCTAGTATCGTTATATCTTAATTCTAAACCATCATCAAAGCCAATTACGACATGATCGTGTTTTAATAACTCAGAACCCTTTTCTTTAATAAAGTATTTTCCTTCCATTCGGAGATGACTTAATAAAAAATAATCAGTTAATTTAAAGATAATCCATTTACCTCTTCTTGTTATATCTTCAATAATATTGCCCTTTAAATCATTTTCAAACAAATCTTTTTTATTGATTATTTTGTCATAATATACTTTTGTATATTCTATTTTTTTATTGAGAATTTGTTTTTTTAAACTATTTTTAACCGTTTCTACTTCTGGTAATTCTGGCATAATACCTCCTAATCAATTAAGATATCTCCTGTCATCTCTTCCGGTATCTTTATGTTTAATATTTTTAGTAATGTTGGTGCTATATCACCTAGTTTACCATCTTTTAATTTATAGTCTTTATTTGCAATAATAAATGGAACCTTATTAGTAGAATGACTAGTAATAACATTACCTTTATCATCTTTCATATATTCACAATTACCATGATCGGCAGTTACTATTAATAAAGCATCAATTTCTTCTGCTTTCTTAATTAATTTACCTAAACAATCATCTATTGTTTCTACTGCTTTTAAAGCAGCTTCAAATACTCCCGTATGCCCAACCATATCACCATTAGCGTAATTAATAATTGTTACATCATAATTACTAAGTTCTTGCATTAAGACATCTGTTATTTCGTGAGCACTCATTTCAGGTTTTAAGTCATAAGTTGCTACTTTAGGAGATGGTATTAATATTCTTTGACATTTATCTAATTCTTTTTCTACTCCACCATCAAAGTAATATGTAACATGGGCATATTTTTCAGTTTCAGCAAGTCTTAATTGACTTAATCCACGTTGACTTATATATTCTCCAAAAGTATTATCTAATTTTTGATGTTCATATACTGTTTCATTTATTACTTCATTACTTACTGGCATCATAGTTAATAATTTAACATTTAATTTTTTTCTTTCAAAACCATTAAAAGAATCGTTAGTAAATGCACTTCCTAATTCTCTTAATCTATCTGGTCTAAAATTAAAAAATATAATTCCATCATTATCTTCAACAATTCCTTCTTTAACAATTAAACCTGGTTCTATAAATTCATCAGTTATACCTTTATCGTAGTTCTCTTTAATAGCTTGACAATAACTATTATAAAGTTTATCTGAAATTCCTGTTAAAACATTATAAGCTTGTTCTACTCTTTCATATCTATTATCTCGATCCATAGCATAATATCTTCCTCCGATAGAAGCAATTTTACCAATATTTAATTTATCTTGTATACGATTTATATATTCTAAAGAAGAATTAGGTAAAGTATCGCGACCATCAGTAAAGACATGAATATATGATTCTATATTATTTAACTCACACATTTCAATTAAAGCTTCAATATGGTTTAAACTAGAGTGAATTTCACCATCACTTATTAAGCCCATTAAATGTAATTTTGAGTTGTTTCTTTTAACATAATCAAACATTTTTAATATTTTTTCATTTTCAAAGAAACTTTTATCTTTTATTTTTTCATTTATCATTTGAAGGTTTTGGAATACTACTCTTCCAGCTCCAATATTAATATGACCCACTTCACTATTACCCATAACACCTTCAGGTAGTCCTACAGAGGTTCCACTAGCATCTAATAAACTGTGTGGATAGTTGTTGTATAGGTAATCAAAATTAGGCTTTAAAGCCGCCTTAAAAGCATTACCATCTACTTTATCAGTTATTCCAACTCCATCTAAAATGCATAAAATTACTTTTTTCATTAATTACCAACTACCTCTACTTCATCTCCTGATTTTAACATCATCGCATTAGCGTCATCAGTATCTATATGTAGCTCTAAAGTGTAGCTATCATCTACTTTTAAATAAACATTGTCTAATCTTCCACCTTTTTCAGAATTGATAATGACACTAACCTTCTCAATTCCTTCTAAGTTATATTTTTTTATTTCTTCTTCAGTTATATGAATATGACGATTTGCAATTATACAACCATCTGTTGTTATACTTCCTTTTGGGCCAATTAAATTAACAGTTGCACCGTTTGATACATCACCTGAACTTCTAACTGGCGGATTTAGTCCTAGAGTATAAGAATCAGTTCTACTTATTTCTACTTGGGTATAATCTCTTAAAGGATAAATAATTCTAACATTTTCTAACTTTCCTTTTTCTGTCATAATCGTTAATCTTAAATTACTAGCATATTCGCCCTTTTGATTTAAAGGTCTTTCTGGAATTATTTCAATATCCTTAAACAATTTTTTATAATCTTCTTTTTTTAAATGGACATGTCTATTTGAGACTCCAACTTTTATATTCATTCTATCACCATATTTATTTTATCATATTTTTACTCTTTTGAAATATATTTTTATAGAAAGGAGTTTTTATGAACAATCAATATCCAAATTTAAATGGACCTAATTCACCTATGTTTACAGGTAATATACCTACTCCTAATCAAGAACAGGCCCCAAATTATTACCAACAGACATTTGAACAATCCTATATAGAAAATATATTAAGATTAAATAAAGGAAAAAAAGTAAGAGTACATATGACTTTTCCTGATTCAACTGAATGGAGAGATCAAGAATTTATAGGCATTATTGAGGAATCTGGTCGTGATCACATCATTTTAAGTGAACCAAGTACCGGAAAATGGCAGTTATTACTGATGATATATGTCGACTTTATTTCATTTGATGAACCAATAAATTATATTTGAAATATATAATCTTTTTTGCTATAATTAAAGTGGTGATAGTATGGATTGGTTTTTTTACTTATTAATTTTATTTATTATAATCTGTCTAATTATGATTTGGTATATTACTACTTATAATAAATACCAAGTTTATATTATTAAAATAAATGAGGCAGAGGCTAATATTGATTCTACTTTAAGAAAAAGATTTGATTTGTTAAATAAATCAATTAATATTATTAAAGGCAATATAGAAGAAGATATTGAGGTAATGGAAATAATTGTTAAACTAAGATCAAGAAAATTAACTAATTTTGATTTAGATAGACAATTATATGAGGCTATAAACGAATTTCATAATTATGAAGAAGAATATCCCGAATTAAAAAATTCTGAAACATTTATGAAAATCGGTATAAGTTTAAATGAATCAGAAGCCGAAATAACTGCTGCTAGAAATTACTACAATGATACTATTACACAATTTAATAAAATGGTAAAAGTTTTTCCTTCAAATATTATTGCAAGAATTTGTAAGTATAAAATAAAAACATATTTCGATGGAAAAATGTTAGAAGATGAAGATATATTAAAATTATAAAAAAAACACCTTTATTTAGGTGCTTTTTTTATTTCTTTTTTTTCTAAGTATAAATATAAAAATTGACGTTATTGCAAGTGCAAATACACCGATTCCCGTAAATAGACGACTATTATCTACTATATTAGTATTTTCTTCTTCTGCTTTATCGGAATCTAATATAACCACTATTTCGCCATCTTTAGAATATAAATATTTTTCTCTAGCATATCTTGCTATATAGATCGGATCATTTAATTTAGTTATTTCGGTGTTTAATGATTCGGATTCTTCTTTCAAATTATTTAATTCTTCAGATAATTTATATTTTTGGCTTGAAAGATTATTTATTTTTATTAATTCTTTAGTTGTAGTGATAAGCGAAAACACAATAATAAAAAGCGTTAATGGTAAAGAGATCATTAATCTGCGTTTAGTCTTTTTACTATTCTTCTTCATATATCATCACCTAATTTTAGTATACCATCTTTTTTTTACGATATCAATAATAACAAAACCAAATATTATTACAATAAGTGAATAATAATGTAAAATAGCGTCATTAATTAATTTTAAAACAAAAAAATATACTAAAGAATTTATTAATACAAATACAAACGTATATAATATTCTAAATACCTTTTTAAAATTACAAATTAATTTATAACTTAAATTTACTAATATAGAAAATAAAATACCATATACAAAAGAGAATATTAAAACTATTATTTGAGTCTTTAAATCCATTATTTAAATAACTTACTAAAGACACCATCTTCTTTTGATTTTTTTGTATCTTCTATATAGTTTAGACTATTAAATTTTCCTTTAATTGATACTGTTCCTTGATAAGTATCTAACTTAATAATCTCTAATTCACTCCCTTTAATAAGAATAAAACCTAAATTTGTTTCTAACAAAAATTCTTCATTATCAAAACTATCTATTTTTTTAATTCCTGTAACCATAATATTTTTGCGTTCATTAATACTAACATTGTGATTAAGTGTATTCATTGTATCTGTCTTGTCCATATTTTCCTCCTATTAATAAATTATATGAAGATGATAATTAATTATGAAAACATAATTATTTTTTTTTAACATAAAATTTACAAGGAGGTATTTATGAAATATAAAATTGGTGATTTAGTAACTAGGAACTCATATTTAAATGATATTGTATTTGAAATAACCGAAATTGATGAAGAAAATGAAATCTGTTATCTAAAAGGATGTACTGTAAGATTATATGCAGATGCTATGGTTGATGATTTAAAATTATATGAAGAAAAAATAGATGAAAAAGAATTCATTGAAAAAAGCAGAGTCAATATTCCTGCTGATCGGGATAATTACTTTTATTTACCAGGTAAAATATTACATATTGATGGTGATAATGATTATTTACAAAAATGTTTATCATATTACAATAAATGTAATTTAAAAGCTATCGGTAAATTAGAAACAGAAGATCAAGTTGCCAATAATATGCGTGATTGGTTAGAAGAATATAATCCAAATATAGTTGTAATTACAGGACATGATGCCTATTATAAAAAAAAAGGAGACATTAACAACAATTCAGCATATAAAAACAGCATTAATTTTATTAACTCCATTAATGAAGCAAGGAGATATGAAAAAAGTCAGGAAAAATTAATCATTATTGCTGGTGCTTGTCAATCAAATTATGAAGAATTAATAAAAGCTGGTGCTAATTTTGCATCTAGTCCTAAAAGAATAAACATTCATGCTTTAGATCCGGCTATTTTAGCAGCAAATATGGCATTGACTGATATAAGTAAAGATATCGATTTAAAAGTTTTATTAGATAATACTAAATACGGTATATCTGGGATTGGTGGAATAAAAACAAAAGGAACAATGTATATTGGTTATCCTAGATAGGAGGAATTATGACTATTGATACAATTAAAGATGAATTGAATAATCATATTGGTAAAAAGGCGACGATAAAATATAATTTAGGAAGGAATAAAATTGAAAAATACAATGTAATTATTGTTGAATTATTTGACTATATATTTCTAGTGGACAATAATGGAAGTATAAAGTCTTTTTCATATTCAGATATAATAACAAAAACAATAAAAATCGATTTTAATTGATTAAAAACTATTGATTTTTAAAGTTTAATGTTATATACTTATTGTGTAATAGTACGCTAAGGAGGAGATTAAACTTGAAAATTACATCGATAAATATTCGTAAAACAGATAAAGCAGATAGTAGAATGAAAGGACTAGCATCAGTTCTTATTGATGATTGTTTTGCAATTCATGATATTCGTATAATTGAAGGCGACAACGGTTTATTTATTGCTATGCCAAGTAGAAAAACTGCTACTGGAGCATACCGCGATATAGCACATCCAATAAATCAAGAAGTACGTAAAATGTTTGAAGACGCTATATTCGAAGCTTATAATAATGCTGAATAAAAAAACTCTTATGAGTTTTTTATTTTTTCTTATATTGTTCAATTAGTATTTCAGAGTAATTGTATAATAATTTAACTATCTCTTTTTCATCTAATTTTTTTAAATCTTCAATTGTTGATATGTCATGTTCTAAAGCTTCAGTAATTAAAGAATTTTTTAATTTTGACATATTATCAATTTTTGAAATTTCGATTTTTTCTATTTTAATAGGGTATTTATTATTATCGATTATTTCCATTAAAGGCATTATTATACTTGGTTCAAAAGTATCACTTTCTGTATGGAAAGTGATTTTTATTTTGTCTTCTAAACTTCTAGATTCAAATAAAATATTCATAATATTCTCTAAACTTTCTTCAATTGAAAGTTTTTCTAAACCTTGATTATAAAACAATTCAATTGCTTCATTATTATAAAAAATGATATTTGTTAATTTTTTATCATTATAAATTAAACTGAAATCTGCTTTAATTTTAAAATTTACGATATTTATTTCATCATTTAAAACTAACTCATTATCTACTTCTACTTGATTAGAACACCCTACAAAAAACAATAATAACAACAACAGTATCTTTTTCATAAAAACCCTCCTTTATAGTCAAAAAAGTATATTACTATACTTTTAAGTGTTTTTTAACAGCTCTCCAACTACCAAACATACCTACTAATATTCCAATACCTATCAATATAAATGATACTAAATATATAAATGGTGTTGGTTGTATAAATTGTAAGAATGGAGATATTTCCGAAAAATTAAAATTATCATAAAGAAATACATATCCATAAGTTGTAAATATTACTGGTATAATCGATCCGATTACTCCTAAAAATAAACCTTCCAAGATAAAAGGAATCTTAATATTTATATTAGAAGCACCTACTAATCTCATTATTTCTATCTCTGTTCTTCTTGAAAAAATAGTGATTTTTATAGTGTTTGATATCAAGAAAGCAGTTACTAATATTAATGCTATAACAGTACCTATGCTAATCTTTTCAATAACATTAAATACATTTATTAATTTTTCAATTAATCCTTCTCCGTATTTAACAGCATCCACACCTGGAATCTCTTTTATTTTTTTAGCAACATCACCTATATGCGCTATTTCAGTTACCTTTACTTGAAAAGTTGGTTGTAATGGATTATCTTCAATATCCCACTCTTTCATTATATCTGACCAGGTTTCAGAAGAATCCATCATTTCGTTTGTAACATCTTGTTTTGATTGAAAAGAATAAGTTTCAATATAATTTAATTTATTTATTTCTTCTTCAACATTATCGATTTCTTCTTGAGTTATTGAAACATCAAGGAAAGTTACAATGGTAACGTCTCCTTCTACTAATTCAGCAAAATTGTTAACATTTTCTGAAATAATAACAGCAAGTGCTACAACCACTAAGGTAATTGTAATACAAGATATAGATGCTAAAGAAAGAGAAAAATTTCTAAACACACTTTTGAAGGAATCTCTTATATTTCCTCCTAAAATTCTAATGAACTTCATTTACATATTCTCCTTCCGCATAGTCTTTTACCAATCTTCCAGCGTCTAAAAGAATAACTCTTTTTTTCATTGCTCTAACGATGTCAGTATCATGAGTTACCATTATAATAGTTGTTCCCAATTTATTAATTTGCTCTAATACTCTCATTATTTCCATACTTGTTACTTCGTCTAAATTTCCAGTTGGTTCATCACAGATTAACAATTTAGGGCCATTTACAATAGCTCTTGCTATTGCGACTCTTTGTTGTTCTCCACCAGATAATTGATTTGGAAAACTTTTAGCTTTGTTTTTAAGACCTACTAAATCTAATACTTTAATTACTTTTGAATGTATTTCATCTTTTGGTAATCCAAATATTTCTAGTGCAAAAGCTACATTTTCATAAACATCTTGTCTTGGTAACAATTTAAAATCTTGGAAGACAACTCCTATTTTTCTTCTAATCTTATATACTTTATTATTTTTTAATTTTGTAACATCTAAACCACCAACAACGATACTTCCACTTGTTGGTTTTTCTTCGCGATATAAAGTTTTTATAAAAGTTGATTTCCCACAACCTGTCGAACCAATAACAAAAACAAATTCGCCTTTTTTTATCGTTAAGGATAAATCATATAAAGCAGTTACTCCTGTTTTATATTTTTTATAAACGTTTTTTACTCTAATTAGTTCCAATTACATCTCTCCTTTATACTTCA
>JAQUGJ010000065.1:0-6146 GCA_028684255.1 Bacilli bacterium
ATTATTTTTCATTAGTACCTCCTAGTAATTCTCTTTCTCTTATTACTGTTTTCATACGAGCAACTAGTTTTCTAAGTTCTCTAATTCTTGCTGGTTTTTCAAGGTTACCTGTAGCTTGATTAAAACGCAATTTAAATAATTCTTCTTTATGTTCATCGATTTTTTTAAGTAGTTCTTCGCTTGTGAAGTCTCTGATTTCTTTGTTTGTCACGCTACATCACCACTTTCTTTTTTTACAAACTTGCTTTTGATCGGAAGTTTATGCATTGCTAAACGTAGAGCTTCTCTCGCTGTTGCTTCATCAACTCCATTTATTTCAAACATAATTTTTCCTTTTTTAACAACCGCAACCCATACTTCTGGTTGACCTTTTCCTTTACCCATACGAGTTTCTAAAGGAATTTTCGTTAATGATAAGTGTGGGAAAATGTTTATCCAAACTTTTCCGCCTCTTTTCATATAACGTGTCATTGCTACACGTGCTGCTTCTATTTGTTGTTGAGTTATCCAAGCACCTTCTAGTGCCACTAATCCATAATCACCAAAATGTAATTTAGTATTTCCTTTAGATTCTCCATCATATTTTAAACGATGTGGACGACGGTATTTAGTTCTTTTTGGTATTACTGCCATCTTTATTACCTCCCTCATTTTTATTTGAGGCAAGAATTTCACCCTTATAAATCCATACTTTTACACCGATTTTACCATATGTAGTATCTGCTTCTTTATGAGCATAATCAATATCTGCTCTAATAGTATGAAGTGGAATATTCCCTTCTAAGTATCCTTCTGTTCTAGCCATTTCAGCTCCACCTAAACGTCCTGATACTGAAGTTTTAATTCCTTGTGCTCCTGCTTTCATTGTATTTCTAATAGCTCTTTTTTGTGCTACTCTGAATGATACACGATTTTCAATTTGATGCGCTATACTTTCAGCAACTAAGGCAGCAACTATATTAGGATTTTTAATTTCCATAATAGATATTTCTATTTCTTCTTTTACAAGTTTTTTAAGACTATTTTTTAATTTGTCAATACCTTCACCACCGTGTCCAATTACAACACCAGGTTTTGCAGTATTAACAATTACATTAGTTTTAACTAAATCTCTTTCAGTATCTTTTTTTCTTTCAATAAGAATACTAGAAACTGCTGCATCTTTTAATTCTTTGCTTAAAAACTTACGGATCTTGTTATCATTATCTAAAAATTTTGCAAAATCTTTATTTCCTGCAAACCATTTAGATTCCCATTCTTTATTAACACCAACTCTAAATCCAATTGGACTTACTTTTTGACCCATCAGTTTACCTCCTTTTTTTAATTTTTTTCACTTACAACAACTGTAATGTGACTTGTTCTTTTCTTAATAGGGTCTACGTGTCCACGTGAACCCATTCTTGCTCTTTTCATTGTTACACCTTCATTAACATAACAATCTTTTACATATAATTTGTTTTTATCTAGACTTAAATTATTTTCAGCATTAGCAACAGCTGATACTAATACTTTCTTAATAATTCTAGCTCCTTCTTTATTTAAATTTTCTAATATATCTAAAGCTTCTTTAGCATTTTTACCACGAATTAAATCGATAACTAAACGCGCTTTACGAGGAGCTATTCGAACTGTTTTTGCAATCGCTCTTGCTTCCATATTAGTCCTCCTAACTATTTTTACTTACTTTTGCCATCGCCGTGACCACCAAATTTACGAGTTTGAACAAATTCACCTAATTTGTGTCCAACCATATCTTCTGTTACATAAACAGGAATAAATTCTTTACCATTATGAACAGCAAATGTGTTTCCGATAAATTCAGGATATATTGTTGAACGGCGAGACCATGTTTTAATTACTTCTTTTTTTCCAGATTCGTTTACTTTTTTAACTTTTGTTAATAAATAACCATCAACAAAAGGTCCTTTTTTTAAACTTCTTGCCATTTAAACCATCCTTTCACTATTTTTTACGGCGACGAACAATTAACTTGTCAGAAGAATTTTTCTTGCCGCGTGTTTTGTATCCCAATGTTGGTTTACCCCAAGGAGTAACTGGTTTTTTACGTCCGATTGGCGAACGTCCTTCACCACCACCATGTGGGTGATCATTAGGGTTCATAACAGAACCACGTACTGTTGGTTTAATACCCATATGTCTTTTTCTTCCTGCTTTACCAATTTTTACTAATTCATGTTCTGCATTTCCTACTTCACCGATAGTTGCTTTACAAGTTCCTAATACTTTACGAACCTCACTACTATTTAAACGAATTAATACATATTTTCCTTCTCTACCTAGTATTTGTACACCACTACCTGCACTACGAGCTATCTGTCCACCTTTTCCTGGTTTTAATTCAATATTATGAACTAAAGTTCCTTCTGGAATATTTTCTAAAGACAAACAGTTTCCTATTTTAATATCAACTTTTTCTCCACTTATTACTTTGTCTCCAACGTTTAATCCTTTTGGAGCTATGATATATCTTTTTTCACCATCAGCATAATTTATTAAAGCAATGTTTGCTGTTCTATTTGGATCGTATTCTATAGAAGCTACAATACCTTCAATATCGAACTTATCTCTTTTGAAATCAATAATACGATATTTTCTTTTAGCTCCACCACCACGATGTCTTAATGTTATTTTCCCTTGATTATTACGTCCACCTTTTTTAGTTAATGTTACCGTTAATGTTTTCTCAGGAGTTGTTTTTGTAATATCTTCATTAACTAATGTAGACATTCCACGTCTAGCGTTAGTTGTGGGTTTATAATTTTTAATTGCCATGTATTTTTCCTCCTTTCAACTAACTAAGTTCTATTGAACTACCTTTTTGTAATTTTACATATGCTTTTTTAACTTTACTAGTTTTACCAGCATAACGACCTACTTTTTTGTCTTTTGCTCTAACATTAACAATGTTAACGCTTTCAACTTTAACATTAAATATTTTTTCCACAGCTATTTTTACTTCTGTTTTATTTGCTTTAACATCAACACTGAATACTACAGTATTTCTATTTTGTAATAAATCATTACTTTTTTCAGTAACAATTGGTGCTTTTATAACATCTCTATATTGATTCATTAAACAAGCACCTCCTCAATATTTTTTACAGCTTTTTCTGTAATAATTACTTTATCTGCTGAAACTAAGTCTAAAACATTAATTTCGTCGCTTTGTAATAAAACAATTTCGTCTAAGTTGCGAGTTGCTAAAATTATATTTTCATCTAATTCATCAACAACAACTAAAACATTTTTTGTTGCTTCTAAATCTTTAAAGAATTTAATTGCATCTTTTGTTTTGTTTGTTTCGAATTTTATGTCGTCTAAAATCACTAATTCACTATTTAATAATTTATAAGATAGTGCTGATCTTAACGCTAATCTTCTTTCTTTTCTATTTTGTTTTTTAAAGAAAGATCTTGGTTGAGGTCCAAATACTATTCCTCCACCTACCCATTGAGGTGATCTTATACTTCCTTGACGAGCACGACCAGTACCTTTTTGACGCCAAGGCTTTCTTCCGCCACCTTGTACTTCTGCGCGTGTTTTGGTACCTACAGTACCTTGTCTTTGATTATGTCTTGCTAATATAATAGCATCATGTAAAACTGCATCGTTTGGTTCTATTCCCCAAATGTTTTCATTTAAAGTTATGTCTTTAACTTTTTCACCTTTAACGTTTAATATAGATATTTTCTTCATTATATCCTCCTACTCAGATACTACTTCTTCTACTTCTTCAGTTTCTTCAACTTGATTCTCAGTAGTTTCAGTTTCTTCAACTTGAGTATCCGTTGCTTCTACTTCTTCAGTAGTTTCAGTAGATATTTCTTCGCTTGTTTCTAAAGGTTTAATTTCATGTGACAATAACTCTTCTACAGCATTTATTTTCCCTGGTTTTTTAGTTGCAGTTTTAATAATTACTAATGAATTTTTAGCTCCAGGAATATTTCCTTTTACTAAAATTACATTATTTTCTAAATCAACTGATACAATTTCTAAATTTTGAATAGTAACAGTTAACGTTCCCATGTGTCCTGGTAATTTTTTACCTTTAAAAACACGCATTGCTAACATCGTTCCCATTGAACCTGGTCTTCTGTGATAATGTGAACCATGTCCCATAGGTCCTCTTGCTTGCCCATGTCTTTTAATTACGCCTTGGAACCCCTTACCTTTTGTAGTTCCTGTAACATCTACAACTTCACCTTCAGTAAAGATATCGGCTTTGATTTCTTGCCCTAGTGAATAGTTGTTTACATCTACACCCTTTATCTCTTTAAAGAAGCGCTTAGGTGTAGTTTTTGCTTTATTGGTATGCCCAATAGAAGCTTTTGTCGCTAACTTTTCTCTCTTTGTGTCAAATCCTAATTGAACAGCCTCGTAACCGTCATTTTCAGTTGTTTTAATTTGAGTAACAATATTTGGTTCAACTGAAACTACAGTAACAGGAATCAAAATACCAGATTTAGTAAACACTTGAGTCATTCCAATTTTACGACCTAAGATTCCTTTTTTCATATTTCCTCCTATAATTTAATCTGAATATCAACACCACTTGGAATATCTAAATGAGTTAATCCCTCAATAGTTTCCTTTGTTGGGTCGATGATATCAATAAGTCTTTTGTGTGTTCTTTTTTCGAATTGCTCACGCGAATCTTTGTATTTGTGAACAGCTCTTAAAATTGTGATTTTTTCGATTTCGGTTGGTAATGGAATTGGTCCACTTATTGTTCCACCAGTTCTTTTAACAACTTCAACAATTTTAGCGCATGCAACATCTAAATTTTTATGTTCAAACGCTTTTAATTTGATACGAACTTTTGTCTTAGACATATTGTACCTCCCTTCGCCTATATCTTAAAGTATAGACTTGCTCCGTGTAAAAACCTGATTACAGTTTAAATCTCACACAACTTAACCTGGTGTATCAGCAACCTCACACATCAACGCACGCCACACATACAAATTATACATTACTAATATATGAAATGCAAGTATTTTTTCTCATTTTTTTAATTTTATTTTCAAAAATAAAAAAACCATCTACTATTTAGTAAATGGAATTAAAGCTATAAATCTTGCTTTTTTTACTTCACTTGCAATATGTCTTTGGTGTTTAGCGCAAGCACCAGTAATTCTTCTTGGTAATATTTTACTTTTGTCACCACTGATATACTTTTTAATTATTTCTACATCTTTATAATCAACGCTTTTTCCAGCACACATTTGACAAATTTTTTTCTTTTTTCTATAAAATTCAGCCATATTTTTTTCCTCCTTTAATCTAGGAAGTCTTCATCAATAGCAATGTTGTCCCCAAATTCTTTAAATGGATCTTCCTCAATGTTTACACTATTTGTTGGAGCCTTTTGAAAGTCATAAGGTGTTGACCCTTGTGCTTCTACTGCTCTATTTTGTGCTTGACCTTTAGATTCAATAAAGTGAATTTGATCTATTACTACTTCCGTAGTATATACTTTCTTGCCATCTTTATCATCGTAACTTCCAGTTTGAATTCTTCCTTCAATACCAATCATGCTACCTTTATCGAAGTAATTGCAAATTAACTCTGCTTGTTTTCTCCAAGCGACAATTGTGATAAAATCTGCTTCTCTTTGTCCTTGGCTATTTGTAAAATTTCTGTTAACTGCTAAAGAAAATCTAGTTACAGCAACATTTGAGCTTCCGTATCTAATCTCTGGTTTTGCAGTTAAACGCCCTATTAAACAAACTCTGTTCATTTCACACCTCTTAATTTTCTAATTTTGTTATTAAATGACGAATGATGTCATTACTGATCAATGCTAAACGATCAAACTCTTTAATAGCTTTATCATCACTAGCCTCGATTCTTAGAACAAAGTAATATCCGCTTTTTAAATCTTTAATTTCATACGCTAATTCTCTTTGTCCCATTTCTGTGAAATTAGTTATCTTTGCACCATTAGAAGTTAAAATTTCATCAAAACTTTTAGTTACGTTTTTAATTTCTTCTTCACTTATAGTTGCTTTTACAATGTACATAATTTCATAATTTTTCATTTCTACACCTCCTTATGGACTATTGGCTTCTATTTAAGAAGCAAGGAGTAATTGAATTACTCGCAACAATTATAACAAATA
>JAQUGJ010000066.1:0-6101 GCA_028684255.1 Bacilli bacterium
TAATAACTAATTTATTATCTTTGGTTAGCCTAACGTCAAATTCAACACCTTTAATATATTCTTTATCTAAACTAGATAATATAGCTTCTAAACTATTTTCTGGATAAAGATGGTTATTATTTCCTCTATGGGCAATTAAATTAAGCATATATACCCCTAATAAATTATATGAAAAAGAACCATATTTATTATGGTTCTTTATTTTATACTTAATAATTGTAAGTTAATATTTTTTTATGTTCCTGAATATGACCAAGTTCCTGTTTGCGTTCCTATATATGTCCCAGCTTGTTTATTATTGGCATTGTAAGCATTTCGGAATTGATCATTAGAATTATATGTCATAACCGAATTCATCGAAACATTACTACCAATGGTTATCGATGTAAGATTATTATATGTCAAACAGTAACTACCTAAGTTCGTGACGTTAGCTGGAATAATTAATGAAGTTAACTTATTTCCTGCTACTGCACGAGATGGTAATGATGTTATTCCTTCAGGTAATGTTATTTCTTCAAATAAATTGTTTGCAAAAACATCCATGTCTAAATATGTTACAGTGTTTGGAATATTTATAGTTGTTAATAAATTATCCTCAAAACCAGCTAAACTACGAACTGTTGAAGGGATTGTCAAAGAAGATATTTTATTGCGCCCAAATGCTGAATATTCAATTCTTTCCAAACCTTCTGATAGTGTTAATTCAGAAATTTGATTATATCTAAAAGCACTTGATCCAATTGTTTGTACATTGGGTGGAACATATAGAGAAGTAATTTTATTACTAATAAAACCACTCAGATATGTAACGCTGCTAGGTATATTTAAACTAGTTAAATTATTACTTGAAAAAGCACCTGAATCAACTCTAATAAGTCCTTCATTTAAAGTTAAGTTACTAATATTATTATCTTCAAAAGCCCACCTTCCAATATTTTGAACTGAAGAAGGTATTACTAATGAAGT
The DNA here is from genome assembly GCA_028684255.1 of Bacilli bacterium. Lineage (GTDB taxonomy): Bacteria > Bacillota_I > Bacilli_A > RF39 > UBA660 > CAKOQQ01. The sequence goes on from JAQUGJ010000066.1 coordinate 970, forward strand.
TAAGTAATTGTCTACAAAGGCATAGTCACCTATTTCAGTTACTGTAGAGGGAATTACTAGACTAGTAATCTGATTACGAGCAAATCCACCTAATTCAGTTATACCTTCTGGGAATACAACATTTTTAATTCCATTGCTTGAAAAGGCAAATTCTCCAATTTCTTTTGTGCTAGCAGGTAATGTTAAGTTTAAAATTCCATTACTTGAAAATGCGTATTCTCCGAATTTCTCAATTCCTTCTGGTAAGTTAACAACACTTATATTATTACCATCAAAAGCATAATCGCCTATTTCCTTAACTGTGTTTGGAATATTAATTTGATTAAGGTTATTTGAATTAAAGCCACTTAAAGAAGTTAAATTATTAGGTAATTGAACATTTGTTATATCATTATAAGAAAAAGCCAAATAACCAATTTTTAATACTGAATTAGGTATAGTTACTTCTGTTAGTTGATTTGATAAAAATGCGTTAGGTCCGATTTCCTCAACACTATTTGGTATTATTATTTCACTAATGTTATTTGAACTAAAACCACTTAAATATTTAACACTATTCGGTATAATAATTTCACTGATCTCGTTATACTTAAAAGCATCTACACCAATCATTTCTACAGTATTAGGTAAGGTTAAATCATCTATAAGATTATATTGAAAAGCATAATTACCAATATGAGTTAATTTATTAGATAAGTTTACTTCACTAATATAGTTTCTAGCAAAAGCGGAATCCTCAATCGTGGTTAGTTGGTTAGATAAAACCAGACTATCAATTTGATTTTCTTCAAATGCTAATCTTTTGATTGTCTTCACACTATTGGGCATTACTACTGTTGTAAGAGAATTGCAATAAAAGGCTGAATCATTAATTACTTCTACATCACTTTCAATGTAAACTTCTGTAATAGTTCCACTTCTATCACAAGGGCCTTCTATCGGTACTAATCCCCCAACAAAAGCATTTCTTCCAATTTCTTTAATATCACCACGAATAAGGACTTTTTCTATTCCAATTAATTTAGATAAATTAGCTGTTGCCGAAAAGTTTTTAATTTTAATATCAATATTGTTTGTATTATTCATTAGCGTTGCAACTTTTTTATTATTGAATGTAATTGGTCCACTACGCATAATAATTTCGAAAACCATATTTACAAATATTCCAAACTCAGGATCAGAATCAAGAACATCCCCAATACTTATTGTTCCATCTTCCAAAAGGTCAAGTACTTCATTAAAGTATTGATCATTTCCGTTTTTTGTTTCTTCCCAAGATTCCACATCATAGTAAAATGCAATATAAAAAAGTGAAAATGAAACTTCGTCAGGTATTTCTGGTGATAATAAATTATTATCTATAATGAATGAGGCTAAATCCTCTACTAGATATTCTATATCACCATCTAATTCTTCAAATGCTGGTAATTCGTTATAAAAAGTTAAAAAATCAGGATTATCCATAAAGACATCTTCTGGAATAATATATCCGTCTATCACTTGGAAATATAAATCATCCCATAGACTAGTATCCCCATTTTTCAAATCTTCCCATCCTTCAGGCTCAAAAAATGCAACATACGATATAGCGAAAAGGTCGTCTGGTTCTGAAAAAAGATAGGTATAACCCATATCGATTATCAAATTTGTCAATTCAATAGCAAGTGCACTTGCACCACTACCAGAATCTCCTCCGGAACCTTCTTCGATAAAAGCCTGACTACCTAACAAACATAGCTGATTTCCATCCCTATAGGCTTTTATTCCATTTCCAAAATTAATATTTGTTACTAGTTCCCCTTCACAAGAGGCTCCTGTTAAATTACATTCACCGTCTTTTAAGTCTGTTATTGTGTAGTCATTACTATTTTTAAGTTTTTTTACACACCACTTACCATTGTCAAGTGCTGCTTCAACTATACCTTTATCATCTACCACCACTTCACCATTCTTAGGTTTTTTACCCTTATATTTTAAATTTAAATCAGGATTTTGTGAGTTTTCAACTCCATTTTTATAAGAATATTTATTTTCTATTAAGTCACCGTTTATTTCTAATCTAGAGTGTTGATCTTCTGCTGTTTTAACAATACCCATGACACTATTTCTAAAAGAAGCCTTCTCTGCCTCTTCAAGAATTCCAGCTATCGCAGGGAATACTATTAAAAGAATTATACCGATAATTACGATTATCCCTAAAACTTCAATTAAGGTGAATCCTCTCTTTTTCATGTTATATCTTACCTCCATAATAATTTTATCATTTATAGTGACAAACTTCAACAGTTTGTTGATTCCAATATTTTATTGTGTTAAAATAATTATGGAGGTAAGATATGAAAAAATCAATTTATTTTATACCACTTATTCTTATTTTAGTAATACTAATTATTTTCTTAGCAAACAGATCACTTAAACAAGATGTTAATTATGTTTATAAAACGGTTAAAGCGCAATATAATTCACAAGAAATAGGCGCTATTTATGTTTTTAAAGACGGAAAATTACTTAAAAAATCAAACGATGCCATAGATATAAAGTTTAGAAAAACTAAAATCAAGGATGGTTATATACAAGTATTTAAGAACAAGCAAATAGTTTTTGAATTTAGGGATAGTAAAAATATATATAACAAAAATTATAATAGTGAAAATATAATAAATACTCAAAACACTAAAAACAAAAAAATTATTATTCCATCTTTAGAAATAAACAATAATGGGTTTTCATGTGGTGATAGTTTTTTTGATGAACGTGATGGAAGTTATTATGAAACTAAATTATTCAATGATAATTGTTGGATGATAAGTGATTTAAAACATCAATTGTGTTCTGAAGATGAATGCGTAAAAACAACTAAAGGCTCAATTCTTTACTCTTCTTCTTCTAAAGAGTTATGTCCATCAGATTGGCGATTACCATCAAAAAATGATTGGAATCAATTAATTGAGTTCGTAGGTTCAAATCCAGGTTTAAAGTTAAAGAAAAAAAGTCCAGTTTGGAATGGACAAGATATCTATAATTTTGGGGCAAGTCCTAGTGGAATTCAAAACAGTAGTGGAAAAATATTTTCTCTTGGGAGTCGTGCATTCTATTTATCATCTAATATAGAAAACAATGAAAATGTTACAATAAATTTTGATTTAAGTAATGATATTTCAATTAAAACATCAAAAACAGACTACAAGTTTAGTGTTAGATGTATCTATGAAAAATAGTTTTATAATTTATTGAAAACTAATTAGATAAATATGTACAAAGTATTCATATTTTTAAATTAAAAGCAAAACCTTTTTAGATTTTGCTTTTTAATTTTTTATTAATGTAATTATATAGTTCTTCATTTATGTCGTCGATTGTTCTAACATTATTATCTTCATAACATTTAATTGTCTTAAAGTTGTATTTTTCAGCTATTTCAATATAGGCATTTTCAGCATTTTTTAAATGTTGTTCATCCTTTTCATGACCATCTGGTTTTTCTTTACGATTTTGTTTTAAAATCAAAGAGTTTTCATACGGTAAATGCAAAAAAACAGCAATATCTGGTATTGGAAGTCCTAGGGATCTAAACTCTAATTCTTCAATCCATTCATACATTTCCATTCTATCATTTATATTTTCTAATTTCCCAGCTTGATGCCCCATGTTTGAATAAGTATAACGATCAAGAATAACGTTTGTACCTTTTTGTAATATTTCTTTTATTATATTAATATTGTAAAGTCGATCAGCTGCAAAATATAAGGATGCGACTTTAGGCTCAACATTTGCTGCTCCTTCTAAAAACCAAGAAGCCCCTAAATATTCTTTTCCTAAATATGGTCCACCAATTATTTTTCCAGTAGGTGAATTATAATTAGGAAAATCAAATTTTACAATAGCAATGTTTTGGTCTTTTAACTTTTCCATCAATAAATTAGTTTGAGTTTCTTTTCCAGAACAATCAGTACCTTCAATAACAATTAGCTTACCTAACATTTTCTTTTTCCTTCCTATACTCTATCATTTTAAAATCATTGTTTTCAATTATATTGTTGCTTACAAAATTTTTATTATTTATAGTTAGTTTATTAGTTGAATTTTTAAATTCAATAAAATAAAGATTATTAATATATGGTAAAAAGTAATTATACATATCAATATCACAAACCATATAAACTTCTTCAGTTAATAAATCTAATCTTTTTAAAAGTTTAGACTTATTTTCAAATACTAATATATTTGAATCATTATTTTTAAAGTTTTCCGATATAACAATTAGCCTTCTTTTAGGATTTTTTACGGGAATCGTTTTAAAAAAATGTTCCCTTACTATAATTGGTTTATTATTTAATTTACTATTAAACAAATCACATTCTTCTAAAATCTTCCACAAATACTTACTCTTACTGTCATCATTTGATGCAATCATTGTTAAATTCATAAAGTCTCCTATAAAATTTCATTATCAACAAAGTCAACATTGATAAATTTACGACTTGCTAAATAATCACACATATGCCCAAATTTTTGATATTTGCTTGTTGGTTTTGCTAATACATCATTACCTTTATAATCTCTTGTCCATTCCCCCATATGTGTCTCTAGTATTGATGACATTAGAGTTGCTTCCTCTTTTGTCAAACCAAAATCTTTGTAATTATCTTTAATAAGAGATGAAATTAATAAGGGATGATCAAAAGCTGTATATTTATTTTCAGTTAATCCGGATTTTAAACCATCATGAATCATTAAAGCGATAAGGATAATATCCTTTTCTAAATCCTCGAAATCATTCCCTATTGTATTGTTGTTATATAATAATTCGTTAGCAATTTTAACTGCAACTTTAGTATGTCGAACCAGGCCACCATCACCTAAAGCATAGGCAGGATGATATTTTCCTGTTGAACTAGCAGGAATTGAAAAGAAGTAGTCTGGTAAATTATTAATTATTTTTTCAGCACTTTCTCTCAACCTAGAATCTTTAATATAATTTAATTCTGTTTTAAAAAAATCTATCTTATTCATGTTACACCATAAAATTAATTAATATTTCATTAGACAAATATAAATATTTTGAATCAATATAAATATTATTTGAATTATCAATCAACTTTCCTTCCATAATTAATTTTTCAACATTAGGG
>JAQUGJ010000067.1:0-6049 GCA_028684255.1 Bacilli bacterium
TTCCTTCACTAATTTTATCTAAATCTGTTTCCATTTTAGCAGTATATTCAACATTTATTATTTGACTAAAACTTTCTTGTAATTTTTCTGTAATTTCAACACCAATTGCTGTTGGAATAAATTTTTTGTCGATTATTTCTACATATCCTCTTGATTTTAAAGTATCCATAGTCTTAGCATATGTAGACGGTCTTCCGATTCCTAATTCTTCCATTTCTTTAATTAATTTTGCTTCTGTGTATCTTGCAGGTGGTTTTGTAAAATGTTGTTCTCTTTCGATATCATTTGATATTAATATTTGTGAATTATAATTTTTAAAGTCTGGTAATATCTTTTCTAAGGTATCTTCATATTCACTGAATACTTTTAAATATCCATCGAAGATAATTATTTGACCAGTTACTTTAAATTGATAATTATTATTATCTAATATTACTGTCGTATTTTCAGTTTTAGCATCTTTCATTAAACTTGCTAAAGCTCTAAAATAAATCATTTGATACAATTTATATTCATCATTTGATAAAAATGGTTTTACCTTTTCTGGTGTTCTATTTATATCGGTAGGTCTTATTGCCTCATGAGCATCTTGAACACTTTCTTTTTTCTTAGATTTTTTAACATTTCCAATATATTCTTTACCATATTTTTTTTCAATGAAATTATAAGTTGCACCTATAAATTCATTTGATAACCTTATCGAATCAGTACGCATATAAGTAATTAAACCTGCTGTTTCATTTGCTAACTCGATTCCTTCATATAATTTTTGCGCTATTGACATTGTCTTTTTAGCATTAAAATTTAAACGATTAGAAGCATCTTGTTGTAATGTACTTGTTATATAAGGAAACTTTGATTTTTTGTTCTTTAATTTTTTATCGACACTTTCAATTCTAAAAGAATTTGATAATGATGACAATATTTTATCTGCTTCTAACTCTGAATGTATTTCTATATCTTTATGATTATAGTTAAATAATTCAGCATCAAAATCAGTAAATTTTGCAGTTATAGTCCAATATTCTTCTTGAATAAAAGCTTCAATTTCTTTTTCTTTATCAACAACTAATTTAAGTGCTACACTTTGAACTCTTCCAGCGCTAGTACCATCAGTTTTTGATTGAATTAATTTGCTCAAACGAAAGCCAATAATACGATCTAATATTCGTCTTGTCTCTTGACTATTTACTAAATTTTGATCAATTTTTCTTGAACTTTTAAAAGCTTCTAAAACAGCATTTTTAGTTATTTCATTAAAAACTACTCTTTCATATTTTTTTTCATCTATTCCTAAAGCATCATATAAATGCCAACTAATAGCTTCACCTTCACGGTCTGGGTCAGTTGCTAAGTAAACAAAATCAGAGTTTTTTACTTCTTTTTTTAATTCAGTAACTATTTTATCTTTACCCTTAATTGTTACATAATCTGGTTTGAATTCGTTTTCAACATCTACTCCAAATCCAAATTTTCCTTTAGTTGATAAATCTCTAATATGTCCTTTACTAGAAACAACCTTATAGTCCTTGCCAAGGTATTTCTCAATAGTATGACTTTTACTAGGGGATTCGACAATAACTAGATTCTTAGACATAATTCACTTCCTTTGCAATATATTTATACACTATTATTTTATCATTGTCAACATTAATAATCTACTCTCTCTATACTATTATACCTTTTAATTCTATCTTTTTTTAATTGTTTTTTACTTGTTATATCTGCTTTAAAGTAAGCACATTTTATCTTTTTTTTACTTACATTCAATATTCTAGATAACTTTAATATTCTCTTATAAACATATTTTTTATCGGCTGTTTTTAACAAATTAATTAGATTTTCGTCAAAGATATTTAAAGACTCAAAAAAGATATTATAAAAATATTTTTCTTGCTCAAAAACCTCATAATTTAAGTCAGTTAGATACTTGTCCATATGATCACCCAATACAATAATATTTAAAACACTTATATTTATGTTTAAAAAATCAAAATAGTTACAAAAATTGATTATTATGTTATAATATAGTAGTTCTAAAGGAGGATGTTTTATGCAACTACGTGAATTAACTGAATTAGAATTTAACGAGTTTGTGAATCAATTTTCAAATTTTTCTATTTATCAAACTAAAGAATATGGTAGCATTATGAATCAAGAAAAATGTACTTCGGTATATGTTGGATTGATCGAAGAATCAAGAATAGTTGCTGCTTCTTTATTGATTATAAGAAAAATAAATGGATTTAAATATGCATCCGCACCTCGTGGTTTTTTGATTGATTATACAAATTTTCAATTATTATCAGAATTTACAAAGCAAGTAAAAAAGTATTTGAAAAATCAAGATGTTGTTGCTATAAAAATCAGTCCAATGGTTTTAAGAAAAAAAATGGATAAAGAAGGAAATATTCTTTATAGTAATCCAGACTTTGATAAGATATTTGAATATTTAAAAAAATTAGAATATTATCACTTTGGCTTCAATAATTACTTTGAAGGTGATAAACCTAGGTATGAGGCTAATATAAATTTAAAGGATAGAAACGTAAACGATCTTTTCAATTCAATTGATAAAAAATATCGAACAAAAATAAGAAGTTCTTTAAAAAAAGGTGTTAAGATATATAAAGGTACAGAAGAACATGTAAATTATATTTATGAACACAGCAAAAATAAGTATTTAAGAAATCCTAAATTTTACAATAATACTTATAATGAGTTTAATGAAAATGGAAAAGTTGATTTTTTCTATGCTAAATTAGATACAAAAAACTATCTAGAATATTGTAGAAATTCATTTGAACAACAAGATGAAGTAATGATGAAATTAAACGATGAGTTAATGAATGGAAAAAAGATAAACAAGTCTGATTTGATAAATAGAAAAATGATTGAAGATAATAGATTAGAAACCACTAAAAAAGAATTAGTGTCTGCTACGGAACTATTAAAAAATAGTCCAGGAGGAGTTCCTGTAGCGTCAATTATAACCATTAAACATAAAAAAGATGTCTTTGTTATGATGGACGGTTTCGATCAGAAACTTAAACATATAAATGCCAAACACTTATTATTATGGTCTTTAATTGCTAAATATTCAGAAGAAGGTTATGAGAATTTCAATTTAGGAGGCATTCCGGGGATTAAAACTAATAATCCTAAATACAATGGATTAAAAGAATTTAAATTGAATTTTGAGCCCTATATTAATGAATATATTGGTGATTTAGAATTAATAACTAATAGCACCCTATATTTTGCATTTAAACAAGCTAAAGCAATAAGTAAAATATTTGATAAAAAGGATAATATTTAGTTATCCTTTTTTATATAAAAAAAACAAGATTATTCTTGTTTTTATTTTATTTCATTATTATTTAATAATTTCTGAAACGTTACCAGCACCAACTGTTCTACCACCTTCACGAATCGAGAACTTAGTTCCATTTTCGATAGCGATAGGAGCAATTAATTCTACTGTCATATCAACACTGTCTCCAGGCATAACCATTTCTACCCCTGCAGGTAATTCAATTACACCAGTAACATCTGTTGTTCTGAAATAGAATTGTGGACGGTAATTTGAGAAGAATGGAGTATGACGTCCGCCTTCTTCTTTACTAAGAACATAAACTTGTGCTTTAAACTTCAAATGAGGTGTTACTGAACCTGGTTTTGCTAATACTTGACCACGTTCTACATCCTCACGAGAAACACCACGTAATAATATTCCGGCATTGTCTCCTGCTTCAGCAAAGTCTAATTGTTTACGGAACATTTCAATTCCTGTAACAACTGTTTTCTTAGTTGGTTTAATTCCAACAATCTCTACTTCATCGTTCAATTTTAATTGACCACGTTCCACACGTCCTGTAACAACAGTTCCACGACCTGTGATTGTAAATACGTCTTCAATTGGCATTAAGAATGGTTTATCAGTATCTCTAACAGGGTTTTCAATCCATGAATCTACAGCATCCATTAAAGAAATTATAATTTCTTCATATTTTGCATCTCCCTCAAGAGCTTTTAAAGCTGATCCACGGATAATTGGAGTATTGTCTCCATCAAATCCATATTCAGTTAATAATTCACGAATTTCCATTTCTACTAAGTCTAATAATTCTTCATCATCTACCATGTCGCATTTATTCATAAATACAACCATACGAGGAACTCCAACTTGACGAGATAATAAGATATGTTCGCGAGTTTGTGCCATAACACCATCTGTAGAAGCAATAACTAGGATTGCTCCGTCCATTTGTGCAGCACCAGTAATCATGTTTTTAACATAGTCAGCATGGCCTGGGCAGTCAACGTGTGCATAGTGTCTCTTATCTGTTTGATATTCAACATGCGAAGTATTAATTGTAATACCACGTTCTCTTTCTTCAGGTGCTTTATCTATATTAGTATAATCAACATAATCTGCTAATCCTTTCTTAGATAAAACATTTGTAATTGCTGCTGTTAAAGTTGTTTTTCCATGATCTACGTGTCCAATTGTTCCAATATTGATATGTGGTTTTGAACGATCAAATTTTTGTTTTCCCATAATTTTCCTCCTTATTAAGTTTCTATTATATTTTATAATATTACGAGTAAATAATCAAGTGGTTTTATTAATTTCCACCATTTTTCTTAATTATATCTTCGCTAATATTCTTTGGTACTTCGTCGTAATGATCAAATACCATAGTGAAATTTCCACGTCCTTGAGTATTAGATCTTAAGCTTGTCGCATATCCGAACATTTCTGCTAAAGGAACCATTGCATTGATTGCTAATAAGTTTCCTCTATTTTCTTGTCCTAATGGACGACCACGACGAGATGTAATATCTCCCATAACATTACCTAAATATTCATCTGGTACAACCACTTGTACTTTCATGATTGGTTCAAGTAATACTGGTTTACATTTATTTTTAGCTTCTTTTAAAGCCATTGATGCAGCTATTTTGAAAGCCATTTCTGAAGAGTCAACATCGTGGTATGAACCATCGAATAATGTTGCTTTTACGTCTATCATTTGATATCCTGCTAAAATTCCTGTCTTCAGTGCTTCTTGTAAGCCTTTATCAGTAACTGGAATATATTCTCTTGGAACTGTTCCACCGACTATTGCATCTACAAATTCATAACCTTTATCTGGATTAGGTTCAAATTTTACCCATACGTGACCATATTGTCCACGACCACCAGATTGTTTAATATATTTACCTTCACATTCACCAAGTTGTGTTAATGTTTCACGGTATGAAACTTGAGGTTTTCCAATATTAGCTTCAACATTGAATTCCCTTCTCATTCTATCAACAATAATATCTAGATGTAATTCACCCATACCGGCAATTATTGTTTGACCTGTTTCATAATTAGTGCTTGCTCTGAAAGTTGGATCTTCCTCTGCTAACTTTTGTAATGCTAAAGCCATTTTATCTTGATCAGCTTTCGATTTTGGTTCTACTGCTAATTCGATAACTGGTTCTGGAAATACCATTGATTCTAAAATACAAGGTTTCTTTTCATCACATAAAGTATCTCCTGTTGTTGTATTTTTAAGTCCTACTGCTGCTGCTATTTCGCCTGCATAAACTTCTGTTATTTCAATACGAGTATTAGCATGCATTTGTAGAATTCTACCAATTCTTTCTTTTGTGTCTTTAGTAGCATTTAATACATATGATCCACTGTTTAATTTACCTGAGTAAACACGGAAAAACGTTAATCTTCCTACAAAAGGATCTGTCATTACTTTAAATGCTAATGCACTAAATGGTTCTGCATCATCAGGATGTCTTACAATTTCTTTACCATTTAAATCTACACCTTCAATCGAAGCGATATCAGTAGGAGATGGCATATAATCTAAAACTGCATCTAATGCAAATTTAATACATTTATTTCCTAATGCCGTTCCACACAACACTGGGAAAAATTCTACTGCTAATGTACCTTTTCTAATACATTTTTTGATATCTTCAACGGATAATTCCTCACCGTCTAAATATCTCATCATTACTTCATCATCATATTCTACTA
>JAQUGJ010000068.1:0-5982 GCA_028684255.1 Bacilli bacterium
TAGAACCCGATGAGACTATAATTATGGAAAAACAATTGAAAGTTAATGCAAAAGATAGTAAAATAATAGTAGATGTGTTTTATTCAGTATATGAAAATATAACAGGTTATCAAGAAATAAAGTGAGGGGAATTATGTTTAGAAATATAGTTATAAATATTTTAGAATTAGTATGGCCATCACTTTTAATATGCTCGATTATTTTCATTAGTTTAAGACTCACCTGGTTAATTAAAAATAAAAAAGTTGTTAATTTCCATAATGAATTGATGATGTTTTTATTTGGTATTTATGTTTTGTGCATATTCTATGTGGTTACATTTCAAGATGTCGATTGGTCAACCTCAAATTTTATACCATTTAAAGAAATTTTCAGATATGACTTTGGAACGAGATTGTTTTATAAAAATGTTATTGGCAATATGATGATGTTTATGCCATATGGTTTATTTATTACATATTTTTTGAAAACAAAAAAAGTATCTCTAATATTATTTCTATCTTTTATTTTATCCTTAACAATAGAAATAACTCAATTTTTTATAGGACGAGTTTTTGATATTGATGATATAATGCTTAATTTAATTGGAGCTTTAATCGGTTTTTATTTATTTAGAATAATAAATTACATAAAACAAAAACTACCAAAGGTATTAAAAAATAGTATTTTTTATAGCATAGTATTAATTATTATAATGATAGTATTTGTTCTTTATTTGTCAAAAATTATAAATATAGGAGTGTAGTATGGAAATAATAAATGAGGTAGATCAAGATATAAAAGAATTAAAAGAAGTTGAAAAGTTTATTGACTATGTTCTTCAAAAATTGAAGTTAGAAGATGTTATTTTTGATATAATTATAGTAGATAATTTTAATATTAAGAAAATAAATAAAGAATATCGAAATATTGATAACTATACTGATGTAATCAGTTTCGCCTTAGAAGATTTCTGTGATATCAAAACAGAGGTTCGAATCCTTGGTGATATTTATATATCGATAGATAAGGCTAAGGAACAGGCTAAAGATTATGAACATAGTCTTCTTCGTGAACTATCTTTTTTATCCATTCATGGTTTGCTTCATTTACTAGGGTACGATCACGAGCAAGAAGAAGAAGAAAAAGAAATGTTTGAATTACAAGAGAGGTTGTTGGATGAATATGGGATTAAAAGATAGAATTAAAAGATTAGTAAAAAGTTTTAAATATGCATTTAATGGTTTTAAATGGGCTCTAAAGACTGAGCAAAATTTATGGGTTCATTTAATTGTTTCATTTTTAGTTATTATATTTGGTTTAATTTTAAATTTAAATTTAATAGAATGGTGTATTTGTTTAAGTTTATTTGCATTAGTAATTGGGGCTGAATTAATTAATACAGCTTTAGAAAGAACAGTTGATTTACTAGAACCAAAATATAATGAAGCCGCTAAAGTTGTCAAAGATACAGCGGCAGCATTTGTCCTTGTTTTTGCACTACTATCAGTCATTATTGGAATAATAGTGTTTTTACCTAAAATAATTGATTTATGGAGGTCATTATGAGAAAAAAATTAAAAGAACTACTTAATAATAGTTATAGTCCGTATTCAAATTTTAAAGTTGCAGCTATTCTAGTTACAAAAGACGGTTTAGAATTTAATGGTGTCAATGTTGAAAACGCTTCATATGGAGCAACGATATGTGCTGAGAGAAGTGCTTTTGTAAGTGCTATTAGTAATGGGTGCAAAAAGGGAGACTTTAATAAATTATATATAATGACAGATACAGATAAAATAAGTACATGTTGTTTTATATGTAGACAAGTTATATCCGAGTTGATGGATAAAAATAGTGAAATTATATGTATGTCAAGAAATGATGAAAGAGTATTTAAACTAACCGAATTATGTCCTTATCCTTTTGATGAAGAGGATTTAAAATGAAATCAGGATTTGTTGGACTAATTGGAAGACCAAATGTTGGAAAAAGTACTTTGATGAATAGCATTATTGGTAAAAAGGTTGCTATAACTTCATCTAAACCACAGACAACAAGAAATATAATTCAAGGGATATATAATGAAGAAGATACCCAAATTGTATTTGTAGATACTCCTGGTATTCATAAGCCAAATCATAAATTAGGAAAATATTTAAATAGACAAGCTTATTATAGCATCGATGATGTCGATATTATTTTAATGCTAGTCGACGTAACAGAGGATTTTGGACGGGGAGATCAATTTGTAATTGATAAATTAAAAGAAGTTGATAAACCTGTAATTTTAGTATTAAATAAAGTCGATAAAATCGCTAAGGAATTAATTTTAAAGAAAATAGATCAATACAAAGAGTTATATAATTTTAGTGAAATAATACCTGTTTCAGCATTGAAAAAAGATAATACGGATGCTTTAATAAAAGTAATAAAAAAACATTTAAAAGATGAAATTAAATATTATGATACAAGTGAATATACTAATAAATCGTTAGATTTTTTAATATCTGAAATTGTTCGAGAAAAAGTTTTTAATTTAACGTCAGAAGAAATACCACATTCTATAACTGCAATAACAGAGGCAATTGAAAATAAAAAAGGTAAATATGTTATTAATGTTGCAATTATAGTTGACCGTGAATCAGTAAAGAAAATCATCGTCGGTCATAATGGTCAAATGATAAAAGAAATTGGAATTCAAGCAAGAAAAGACTTAGAAGAATTACTTGGTAAAACTGTATACTTAGAATTATTTGTCAAAACAATAAAAAAATGGCGAGATAAAGAAAAGTATTTAAATGAATTAGGATTTAAAAATTTTGAATAAAAAAATTACTTATTGTTCAATATATAATAGGTGATAAAATGAAAAGAGAAATTTATTGGAAATTATTTAAACATACAGGTAAAATTGAATACTATTTAAAATATAGGGAGGCTTTAAGAAATGAGAGAAGTACAGATTGGAAAGATATATAAGCACTTTAAGGGCTGTAATTATAAAGTAATAAATATAGCAACACATACTGAAAACTTAGAAAAAATGGTTGTTTATCAATCGTTAAAAGATAATCAAGTTTGGGTTAGACCATATGATTTATTTAATAGTTTTGTAGATAAAGAAAAATACCCTGAAGTAGAGCAATTATATCGTTTTGAAGAATGTTAGAAATGGAAGGAATTATTGTAAGCCAAACTAATTATGGAGAAACAAGTAAAATTTTAAATGTATTAACTAAAGAAGGATTAATTGGTGTAATGGCAAAAGGATGCAGACAATTAAAAAGTCCTTTAAGAAGTGTTACAGAACCGTTAGTATATGGATTATTTCAAATGAATTATAAAGAAAACAAATTATCAATTCTTAGAAGTGTCGATACTTTAGATTGTTTTAAAAATATTAAAAAAGATATATTAAAGATAAGTTATGCAGGATATTTATTAAAACTTAGTTCACAGGTTGCAAAACAGAGCCAAAGTGAAATGATATATACTTTATTAATTGAGAGTTTAATTAAAATTAATGAAGGCTATGATCCTTTAGTAATTACTAATATTTTAGAATTAAAATATTTAGATTATTTAGGAGTAATGCCTGTTGTCGATAGATGTAGTATATGTGGAAGTACGAAAGCAATTGAAACAATATCTGCAGATAAAGGCGGATATGTTTGTATAAATTGTATAAAAAGAGATAGAATTGTCTCAGATAAAACAATTAAATTGATTCGAATGTTTAATTATTTGGATATATCTAAAATATCTAAAGTAGAGATATCTGAAATATCTAAATCAGAAATAAATAGTTTTTTAGAAGAATATTATGAAAGATATACAGGGTTATTTTTACAGAAAAAAACCTTTAAAGATGATTTAAAAAAAATAGGATAATAATAAAAAGACAGAATTTAATTTTTGTTTTTTTGTTTTGTAAATATTAAAGAAAAAATAAAAAAAGTCATATAGTTGCATTTTATAGTAAAAATATGTTACAATTTAGTTAAATTAATAATAGGGAGCAATAGAATGAATTTAAAAAAAGGATTTACATTAATTGAGTTACTAGCCGTAATAGTAATTTTAGCAATCATTGCTTTAATAGCGTCCCCAATTGTTGTTGGATTAATAGAAGATTCTAAGAAAAGTACAACTGAAAGAAGTGCCGAGAATTATGCAGATGGGATTAAAATAGCGGTTGCTAATAAAAATTTAAATCGTGAAAATATTCCAGATGTAGCTTATACAGTAATGCCAAATGGAAATCTTTGTAGTGGTAATGTAACTGGTGATACTTGTAATGGAGAAACATTAACTATTAAGATGGATGGTAAAACACCAACAAGTGGAATTGTTAATTTAAGTAGTAATGGAACAGTTGCAACTGCGACATTATGTATAAACGATGTTAAAGTAATCTATTCGGATGGAATATCTGAGTATAAATCAAAAGATTGTAATGATATGACTTATAGTGAAAACATCTTAAATGGAGCAGATCCAATACTGGGATCTAATATGATACCAGTAAGAATTAAAGACGATGGAACAGTTATATATGCCGATTTAAAAGATGGTTGGTATGATTACTCAAATAAAGAGTGGGCAAATGCTGTAATGTTATCAAGTGGAACTTATAATGTAGGAGACATAATACCAGAGTCAGCTATTAGATCATATTTTGTTTGGATACCAAGATATAAATATAAAATATTTGATGAAGGTAATTATACAGGCGTTATATCAAGTAAACCAACAGAAAGTATAGCTCAATCAATAGAAATAGTATTTGAAACAAAAGATGTAGCAATATCAAATGGTAGTACAGAAGGTTCATGGTTAACTCATCCAGCATTCACTTCTTTTAATACAAATGGGATATGGGTAGGTAAATTTGAAACAGGATATTTAGGGGCAACAACAACAGCTGGGGCTCAAGTAAATAGTTCTGATTCAAGCAAGATAATAGTAAAACCGGATGTATTTAGTTGGCGAAATAATACAGTATATAATATGTTTGTAGCAGCCTATAATTATAATCGAAGTAATGATTCACATATGATGAAAAATACTGAATGGGGAGCAGTAGCATATTTATCACATTCAAAATATGGAATAAATAAGGAAATAAATATTAATAATAATTCAGCCTATAAAACAGGTTATAGTGCAGCAGAAGGAACTGATCAAACAACATATCCAGGAAATTATGGAACAGGTGCGACTATAACTTTAGGATATAAAACTGAAACAGGTTATTTAGCAAGTACAACTGGAAATATAACAGGAATATATGATATGAGTGGTGGAGCAAATGAATATATGGCATCATATAAGAGTGGGCAATTAGGAACTAGTGGATTCGATACAACGACAATTGCTAATTATAATTCAAAATATTTTGATGTTTATTCAGCAAGTTCAAGTCAAACAACTTATAATTATCGAATATTAGGTGATGCAACCGGTGAAATGGGACCATTCTATACTTCTTTTGATATGCTAGGTTCATATCATTTTATTAATAATTGGCACGCTGACCTTTCGTACTTTGTTGGCACTCCGTGTCCTTGGTTCGCCCGAGGCGGCTTTTACTACGATGGAGTTCTCTCGGGTCAGTTCTACTTTGCTGCTTTTCGTGGTACTGTGTACAATTATATGGGTTCCCGCCTCGTTCTCGCAATAAATTAAAAGTATACTACTTTTAATTTAACTCATTTACTTTAAGAGTTTGCTCTGCCTAAAAAAGGGGCAGAGCAAACAATATTATGGCATTTATTTTATATAAATGTAGGCTTTAAACTATAAAAATTATATCAAAATAAAAGTAGAACACTTAATTTTTTATTTGTGTCTACTTTTACTTTATCAGTTTAGATAATAATTGACAGTGTTTTTTAAATGTGCTATTATTGTTTTATCAATGCGATGACTAAGGTGGAATCTTAAGAGCAATATAATATAAAGTCGATTCTTTTAGAATAAATAAGGTGGAACCGCGGG
>JAQUGJ010000069.1:0-5963 GCA_028684255.1 Bacilli bacterium
TGCTTTTTATTAGCATAAATAGTTGCAATTCTATACATCATTCTTCTCATTATGGTTATCATATAAGTATGTGGAACCACTTTATAAATTTCTTCTTGAATTTTTGTAAAAGGAACAATGTGAAGTTTTATATTTCCAGAATAATTATTTAATATATTTGTAAGTTCAATAACTTTATTTTTAGCTTCTAAACTTGTATGTGGTGGACTTTCAAAATATAGGCAATCTATATCAATTCCTCTTTTAAGTGCTAAAAAACCTGCTACTGGGCTATCTATTCCTCCACTTAACATAAGAAGTCCTTTACCTTGAATACCAACCGGATATCCACCCATTCCTTTTATTTCATTAGTATAAATAAAAGTTCCTTCTTCTCTTATTTCAATATTTAAATATAAATCAGGATTGTGAACATCTACTTTTACATCAAAATTTTCAAGTACTAATCCACCGATTTTATTATTATATTCCATTGAAGGAATTGGAAATCTTTTATCAGCTCTTTTAGTTATAACTTTAAAAGTTTTAAAATTTTTATTTTTTAAAATTTCGATAATAGACGATTCTATATTATTATTGTTTACTTTATAACATATTGCTATACCTAATATTCCAAATATTTTTTGTAATTTTAAAGATACATTTTCTATATTAGAAGAGTAAATATACATTCTTGATCTTTCTTTAATAATTTTTAAATCATAATCTTTTAATAATTGTTTTATATTTTTTTCAAGTTTATTAATAAAAATATTTCGATTATCTTTTTTAGTCGTTAATTCACCATATTTAATTAATAATATTTTTTCCATTGTAATCACCCAAACAAGTATATCACAAAAAAATTCTAATTTCTTAGAATTTTTTACTTCCATAAAAATTTAAAAGTTTATTGTATATTCCAGGTTCTATTCTATTTAAGGTATTTATAGTTAATTCTAGTGATTTTTTATATTCACCTTTAAAGAACAATACCTCTGAATAAGTTAAATTCTTATCCATATCCTCTGTTGAAGAACGGAATCTATTTCCATATACAATAGCCATTTCTGCAAACATTGCTGTTTTTAATATTTCTTTTGTTCGACCGAATAATTTTAGCACTAAATCTCTAGCAGTGTCTACTCTTGTATTTAAAACGCTAATCGTAATTGGCTTTTTATCCAATTCTTTAATTATCTCTTTAATTGCTGCTTGGGCTTCATTTAACTCTACAAAATAAGACTTTGGCACGATTGGTAAATTATAGTCACGCATTTTAACTTTAGCCTCTTTTAAGATAGTATTTACTTCTTGCAATTGTTGTCTTGCTCTTACTTCATCAGCTTTCATACTACTTATAGCATCCAAAGAATTATCTAATCTATCTTCAATCGCTGCTAATTTAAGCACTAATAATTCAATTTCTTTAGATAATTTACTAAATGCAAATACTTTATTACCAGTATGATCCATTAAAGTTTTATAATCATTATTTAAGGTCTTAATTTCTTTTTTAATAGCATTTAATAAAACAAGATCTTCCTCAGACAAATTATACATATCTTTAATATCGTCAATTTGGTTAAAAATATCCTTTATTAATTGATTTAATTTATCTAATTTTTTAACGAATATCTCGTTATTTTCATCATAAGATTTACGATTTATTTTTTCTTTTTCAAAATCAGTAAACAAACCATCAAAATAATCTAATAAAACTTTTAATTCAAATAGACTATCTTCTAAATTTAAAACGCGACATCTATCAAAAATATCATTTATTTTTTTATTAGCCTCAGAAACATTATAATCGACATTTAAATAGTCTAAAGGATATCCATCTCTAACCATTTTGTCATATGTTTCAACTATTGAACTAACTTTTTTAGGCAAAATATTAGTACACATAAGTACTATTGTTGGAACTTCATCAATAACAATAGTCATATGTTTTAACATATCGTCAATTACTTTTATAATTTTAGTAACTTCCACATATTCATTTAAATCCATTACTTGTTCAAATTCTTCAAATCTTTTTGAAATATTTTCAAATTGTAAATCTATTGAATTAGCAATTTCTCCAAAATCGACTTTAGAAGCTTCAAATTTTTGAAATAATTCGCGATAAGTTACTTTTAATTTAGTAACAATATTTCGATTTTTTTCTTCACTGGTTGTAATTGCCTTTATTTCGTCTAATAAGAATTCAGTATTGGTACGAACCTTATATATTTCCATCTCTAGTTTTGCTATTTTAACCATTGCGTTTCGATAATTCATTTGAGACAAAGAATATTCTGCTTCTAAAATCATATCGGTTACTTTAGGAATTTGATATGATTTTATATTACTTAATCTATCTTGCCACTCATTATACATTATCTCTAGTTTTTCTGTTTTTAAAAAAGCTTCAATCTTTGCTAATTCAGGAACAATAGGAGCACATTCGATTTGATTTTTTTCAACATTTAATTTTTCAATTACTTTTTTATATTTTTTATTTTTATTTGACTGCATCAAATTAAGCGTGACAACAATTAAGATAACAGCGACCAATATTATTGTTATAATTATTAAAGTTGCAACTTCCATATTATCACCTCTATAATACATTTTATCATAAAAGCGACAAAATTTGATATATTTTTTAAGTTTTTAATTTTTTTTTAATTTTTTTTTGATTTTTGTGTTATAATAACCTACTATGAAGGTGATTTTATGGAAAACGAAGTTCAAGAAACTATAAATAATTTCATATCAACTAAGCCAGAAAACCTCAATATAATAGGATATGGTAGTTGTGTTAAAGAACAATTTGTTAAAGGTAGTCAAATTGATACTATTTTAGCAGTCAACGATACTTTTGAATGGCATAAAAAAAATTATACTTTAAATAAAAAAGATTATTGTAAAAAAGGATATTTCTTTTTGCAAAGTAAAAGTAGCGATTATCTAACAAAGATAAATTATATGAGTTACCTAAAAGATCATAATAATATGTTTAAAATTGGAGTTATTTCTAAAAAGAACTTAGAAGATGACCTACTTAATTGGCGACATGGAATAATATCGGGAAGATGCCAAAAACCAATTGAATTAATAAAAAGTGATTATAGTTTGGATTATGCAATTAAGATGAATCGTTTAAATGCATTAAGATCGTCTCTTATTTTATTAGCCCAAACAGAATGCCAAGAAATTGATCTATATAAAACTATCTGTTCACTCTCTTATAAAGGTGACATTAGAATGCGACTCGGATTTGAAAACCCTAATAAAATTAATAATATTGTAAATGGCAGTTTTGATGAATTTAAAAGTATCTACAGTTCTTTAAATGATGACTATTATAAAATAAACGGAAATCTTAAAATTAATACTCATAAATTATTAAATGAAGTTAATCAGTTACCAATTACGTTACAGGAACATCTTTCTAAATATTTCGATGATCTTGATAATCTTACTGATAACGACATTGAAAAATTAAAGCATTTAATTGAACTATATTTTAAAAAATTAAATTTAAAATCAAGTATCATTCAACCTATGAAAGGCATTGTTACTAACAATAGTTTTAAAGTGTTAAAATACGCTTTAGAAAAAAGGAATAAATCAAAATTAGGTATTGACTAATTAAGTGTTACATAATATAATTATAAATGCGTAGCAGCGTTACTCTAGAAAATTGTAATGTGTTTATTCCCTATAGGGGTTATTCCAATGTAGCTGCAATTTATGGAATATTAATATTAAACACCCTATAATTTGACTAGGTAACCTCTTGATCGCGATTATGTGAAAGGAGGAAATTATGTCAAGATATACAGGTTCAACTTACAGAAAAAGTAGAAGATTAGGTTTCTCTATCTTAGAAAGTGGTAAGGAATTAGCAAAAAAACCTTATGCACCAGGACAACATGGACAAAAGAGAAGTAAAAAATTATCTAATTATGGTCTACAATTACAAGAAAAACAAAAAGTTAGATTTATGTATGGTCTGGGTGAAAAGCAATTTAGAAAAACTTTTGATGAAGCTAATAAATTAAAAGGTGTTCTAGGTGAAAACTTCTTAAAACTACTAGAAAGTCGTTTAGATAATTTAGTATATAGAATCGGTTTCGCAAATACTAGAAAAGCCGCTAGACAATTAGTTAATCATGGACACATTACTGTTAATGGTTCAAAAGTGGATATTGCTTCTTACCGTTGTAAACCAGGAGATGTAATAGCAATTAAAGAAAACTCAAAAGATTTATTAGTTGTTAAAATGTCTTTAGACAATCTATTAAATCGTGTTGAATTCGTTACTTATGATGAGAGCAAAATGGCAGGTACTTTTGTTAGATTACCAGAAAGAAGCGAATTAAATAATGAAATTGATGAATCATTCATCGTTGAATTCTATAATAGATAATAATTTAATAACCAAAAAGTCAGAAAATAATTTCTGGCTTTTTTTGACTTAGTAGATATAACAAACCTTATTCCAGGACCATCCTCTAAGGAAAGGGGATTTATATATTTTCTTTTATAAGAAACTCTAGTTTAAACCTTTTGCATTTTTAAATTCACATCTAGTTCATTCAATGCTTTTAATTTGTCCACTTTGTCATAATATTTAAATGCTAGTATATTTTTTAATCTCAAATATTCATTATATATTTTACTCATAAAACATACCTCCATTTCCTATATTAACAAAAAAGCAACACAAAAATGTGTTGCATAAAGATCTTGATTTTC
The DNA here is from genome assembly GCA_028684255.1 of Bacilli bacterium. Classification (GTDB taxonomy): domain Bacteria; phylum Bacillota_I; class Bacilli_A; order RF39; family UBA660; genus CAKOQQ01. The sequence goes on from JAQUGJ010000069.1 coordinate 4,732, forward strand.
GCCGCTTTACTACTAATCACAATATTTTATTTATATTTTCATCTAAATAAATAGATAGGCATTAAACTTCTAAAATAAGAATTTTATACAAGTCCTTAAACTTATATGTTAAATGAAGTATTTTAACTTTATAATTTTAGTCTGAAAGAACAAGGCGCGAACCAAGGCTGCTACTCACTCCTCCTGTATTCCTAAGGAAATAAAACTGACCTGCGAGAACACCATTGTAGTTATTGCCACCTCGTTCGAACCAAGGGTAAGATGAGTCAACAAAGTACGAATAGTCAGCGTACCAATTATTATGATATCTATTCGTTCCATCACCATCTGCATAATTATAAAATGGTCCCATTTCGCCGGTTGCATCTCCCAGTATTCTATAATTATAAGTTGTGGTAGAAGAACTGGTTGAGTAGACATCAAAATATTTTGAATTATAATTTGCAATCGTTGTTGTTGTAAATCCACTAGTTCCTAGTTGCCCACTTTTATGTGATGCCATATACTCCCATGCCCCACCACTCATGTCATATATTCCTGTTATATTTCCAGTTGTACTTGCTAAATAACCTGTTTCAGTTTTATATCCTAAAGTTATAGTCGCACCTGTTCCATAATTTCCTGGATATGTTGTTTGATCTGATCCTTCTGTTGCGCTATAACCTGTTTTAAAACTTGAATTATTATTTATATTTATTTCTTTATTTATTCCATATTTTGAATGTGATAAATATGCTACTGCTCCCCATTCAGTATTTTTCATCATATGTGAATCATTACTTCGATCATAATTATAGGCTGCTACAAACATATTATATACTGTATTATTTCGCCAACTGAATACATTTGGTTTTACTATTATCTTGCTTGAATCAGAACTGTTCACTTGAGCCCCAGCTGTTGTTGTTGCCCCTAAATATCCTGTTTCGAATTTACCTACCCATATCCCATTTGTATTAAAAGAAGTAAATGCTGGATGAGTTAACCATGAACCTTCTGTACTTCCCGTTGATGCTGTTGCATCTTTATTTTCAAATACTATTTCTATTTGTTCTGCTATACTTTTTGTTGGTTTACTTGATATGATACCTGTATAATTACCTGTATCAAATATTTTATATTTATATCTTGGTATCCAAACAAAATATGATCTAATAGCTGACTCTGGTATTATGTCTCCTACATTATAAGTTCCACTTGATAACATTACAGCATTTGCCCACTCTTTATTT